>NZ_JAQYXB010000530.1:0-2299 GCF_036322405.1 Streptomyces sp. SP17BM10
CGCGGCGATCGAGAAGCACTTCGCCGACCGCAAGACCACGCGGCTGAAGGTCTCGCACGCCTTCCACTCCCCGTTGATGGACCCGATGCTGGAGGACTTCCGCGAGGTCCTCAACGGGCTGACGTACCACGACCCGTCGATCCCGCTGGTCTCCAACCTCACCGGCGCCCTGGGAGGGGACTTCACCTCCCCGGACTACTGGGTGCGTCACGTCCGCGAGGCCGTCCGCTTCGCCGACGGACTCAGCGCCCTGCGCGAGGCCGGAGCCACGGACTACCTGGAGCTCGGCCCCGGCGGCGTGCTGACCGCGCTGGCCGAGCAGAACCTCGCCGCGCAGGACGCCTCCGCGCAGGACCCCTCCGGGCAGGACCCCGACGAGGGCTCCGGCCACGTCGCCGCCCCCGCGCTGCGCCCCGACCGGCCGGAGGAGGGCGTCCTGCTGACGGCACTCGCCCGCCTCCACGTCGTCGGCGTGCCCGTCGACTGGGCCCGCGTCTTCGACGGCACCGGCGCCCGGCGCGTCGCCCTGCCGACGTACGCCTTCCAGCACGAGCGCTACTGGCCCGCCCAGGCCGTGCACCAGGGCGACGTGACCGGCGCGGGTCTGCGGCCGGCCGAGCACCCGCTGCTGGGCGCCGTGGTGACCCCGGCCGACTCCGGCGGCGTGCTGCTGACCGGACGGCTGTCGCTGAAGGCTCAGCCGTGGCTGGGCGACCACCGGGTGGGCGGTGTGGCCGTCTTCCCGGGGACCGGGTTCCTGGAGCTGGCAGTCCGCGCCGGTGACCAGGTGGCCTGTGACCGGGTCGAGCGGCTGACGCTGGCCGAGCCGCTGGTGCTGCCCGAGGACGGCGCCGTCGTCGTCCAGTTGGTGGTCGGTGCGCCGGACGAGGCCGGGACGCGGTCCCTGAGCTGCTACGCCCGGCCGGCGGACGCGGTGGACGGTCCGTGGGCCTGCCACGCCACCGGCACGCTGGCCGTCGGCGAGCGGGAAGGCGGCTTCGACGCCTCCGTCTGGCCCCCGGCCGACGCGGTGGCCGTGGATCCGCAGTCCTGCCACGACCCGCTCGACCACGGTGCGGCGTTCCGCACGCTGCGGGCGGTGTGGCAGCGGGGCGGTGAGGTGTTCGCGGAGGCCGTCCTGCCGGGCCGGGCCGAGGACGCGGCGCCGTACGGGCTGCACCCGGCGCTGCTGGAGGCGGCGGTCCAGATCGCCGGCCTGACCGGGGCGGAGGACGGCGCGCGCCTGGTGCCCACCGACTGGCGCGACGTGGCGCTGCACGCGACCGGCGCTGCCGTCGTGCGGCTGCGGGTCGCGGGGGCGGGCGCGGACGCGGTGTCCGTCGAGGTCGCGGACGCGGCGGGTGGTCCCGTGTTGTCGGCGGGTTCGCTGACGCTGGGCGAGCCGCCCGCCGTGGCCGAGCAGGCCGGACCGGCCGGGGCCCTGCTGCGGCTCGACTGGGTGGACGTCGCGGCGCGCGCCGCCGGGCCCGTGCGGGCCGTCACGCTGGGCGAGGACGTGCCGTCGCTCGCCGACGTGTCCGGTGAGGTGCCGGACGTCGTGCTCGCGCCGGTGGCGGGCGGTTCGACGCCGGAGGCCGTGCACGAGGCGACGGCGTGGGCACTGGGCCTGGTGCAGGAGTGGCTTGCCGAGCCGCGGTTCGCCGATGCGCGCCTGGTGTTCACGACGCAGGGCGCGGTGCCCGGAGGAAAGGTCGCGGACCTCGTCGGCGGTGCGGTCTGGGGTCTCGTCCGGGCGGCCGAGTCCGAGAACCCGGGGCGGTTCGCCCTGCTCGACGTCGAGCGCGCGGCGGACGTGAAGGCGGCCCTGCCCGTCCTGTCCGCGCAACTGGACGGCGGCGACTTCCAGTTCACCGCTCGTGCCGGCGTCGTCCGGGTGGGCCGGCTGGCCCGCGTGGCCCCCGGCGGACGCTCGTCGGGCTGGGGTGAGGGAGCGGTCGTGATCACGGGTGGCACCGGCGGTCTGGGCCGTCTCGTCGCCCGGCATCTGGTGACCGAGCACGGTGTGCGCGAGCTGCTGTTGCTGAGCCGCCGGGGTGGCGCGTCCGCGTTGGTGGACGAGCTGACGGAACTCGGCGCGCGCGTCGAGGTGGTGGCCTGTGACGCCGCCGACCGCGAGGCGCTCGCGCTGGCGCTGGACGGCCGGACGATCACGGGTGTCGTGCATGCGGCCGGTGTGCTGGATGACGGCATCGTCACCGCGCTCACCCCGGAGCGCCTGTCGGCCGTCCTGCGCCCCAAGGTCGATGCCGCCTGGAACCTCCACGAGCTGACCAAGGAC
>NZ_JAQYXB010000531.1:0-80206 GCF_036322405.1 Streptomyces sp. SP17BM10
TCTCCAACCCCCATCCCGAAGGACCGAGGCCGGGGATGTCAACATATCTGGCGTTGACTTTTGGCACGCTGTTGAGTTCTCAAGGAACGGACGCTTCCTTCGAGCCGCCTTCCAGCGGGCCCTCCGGGCGCTTCGTTCTTCCGTGTTTCCAGCTTACCAGATGTTTGCCCTGCCGTTTCCGGCGCTTTTCACATCTGAAATCTGCTGTTAACCGCCGACTTGCGGCGACTCGACCAACCATAGCGGGTCGTCCGCCGGAGCGCGAATCGGGGCGCGCCGGGTGTCACCCGGTCGGCGGCATGATTTGTTGCTCTCGCGAGCATATACAGCAATGGTCCCGATTCGCCAAGATGCCTGTAGAGTGCGGCGCATCGACCAAGAGGACTAGACCACTAGCGGGTCGGTGTGCTGCCGGCTTGCGGGGCGGGCGGGGCGTGAGTCGTCGCCCGGGAATGTCAGCTGATGTCCCAAGTTGACATGATTTAGGCTTCAGTTGATCGTCGCGCCGCTGCTCGCGGCCCTTTGCTGTACTGCGCACTTGGGAGGCACAAACCATGACCACTGTGACGTCGCCGCTGACCGGCCGGGTCGTCGGGCTCGCGAACGTCCCCGACCCGGTGTTCTCCGGGGCGATGGTCGGTCCCGGCACCGCGGTGGACCCGGTGCGCGAGCCGACCGAGGCGGTCGCTCCGGTGGATGGTGTCGTCGTCTCCATGCACCCGCACGCGTTCGTGGTCGTGGACGCGGACGGGCACGGTGTGCTGACGCACCTCGGGATCGACACCGTGCAGCTTAACGGCGAGGGCTTCGAGCTGCTCGTCAACAAGGGCGACACGGTGACCCGCGGTCAGGCCGTCATCAAGTGGAACCCGGCCGACGTCGAGGTCGCGGGCAAGTCGCCGATCTCGCCGATCGTCGCGCTGGAGGCCGCCGCCGACTCGCTGGGCACCGTCCGCGAGGACGGCGAGATCCAGGCCGGCGACGACCTGTTCAGCTGGAGCTGACCTCTTTCTTTCCCCACACCCGCCCCGGACGAGATGACGGGGCGGCCCCCACACAGCGGTTCCCGGCGGGGCCGCTCATCTCAGCGGAGACAGGTGACATGACGAAGACGCTGCGCGGCGTGGGTGTGAGCCACGGGGTCGCGATCGGCCAGGTGCGGCACATGGGGACGGCGGTGCTGGAGCCGCCGGCGACCCAGATCCCGACCGAGGACGCCCCGCGCGAGCAGGCTCGCGCCGAGGCGGCCGTCGAGGCGGTGGCCGCAGACCTGAACGCCCGCGGCAACCTGGCCGGCGGCGAGGCCCAGGCGGTGCTGGAGGCCCAGGCGCTGATGGCGCAGGACCCGGAGCTGATGGCCGACGTGGCGCGGCGGATCGCCGTGGGCAGCAGCGCCGAGCGCGGCGTCTACGACGCCTTCGCCGCCTACCGCGCGCTGCTCGCGTCGGCCGGGGAGTACCTGGCCGGGCGCGTCGCCGACCTGGACGACGTGCGCAACCGCATCGTCGCCCGGCTGATGGGCGTGCCGATGCCGGGCGTGCCGGACAGCGACGAGCCGTACGTGCTGTTCGCGCGGGACCTCGCTCCGGCCGACACCGCGCTGCTGGACCCGAGCCTGGTGCTCGGCTTCGTGACCGAGGAGGGCGGGCCGACCAGCCACAGCGCCATCCTCGCGCGGGCGATGGGCGTGCCGGCCGTGGTCGCGCTGCCGGGGGCGACCGATGTCGCCGAGGGCACCGTCGTGGCCGTGGACGGCAGTTCGGGCGACGTCCTGCTGGAGCCGTCGCAGGAGAAGCAGGACGAGCTGCGGGCCGCCGCCGCTGAGCGCAAGGCCGCGCTGGCCGCGTCCACCGGTCCGGGCCGGACCTCGGACGGGCACCGGGTGCCGCTGCTGGCCAACGTCGGTGGTCCCGCGGACGTGCCGGCCGCGCTGGAGAACGGCGCCGAGGGCGTCGGCCTGTTCCGCACCGAGTTCCTGTTCCTCGACGATTCCGCTCAGGCCCCGAGCGAGGAGAAGCAGGTCGAGGCGTACCGCAAGGTGCTGGAGGCGTTCCCGGAGGGCCGGGTCGTCGTCCGGGCACTGGACGCGGGCGCGGACAAGCCGCTGGACTTCCTCACCCCGGCCGACGAACCGAACCCGGCGCTCGGCGTGCGCGGTCTGCGCACCCTGCTGGAGAACCCCGAGGTCATGCGGACGCAGCTGCGTGCGCTGGCCAAGGCGGCCGACGGCCTGCCGGTGCACCTCGAGGTCATGGCGCCGATGGTGGCCGACCGCAAGGACGCCAAGGACTTCGCCGACGCCTGCCGCGAGGCCGGTCTGGACGCGAAGTTCGGCGCGATGGTGGAGATCCCGTCGGCCGCCCTGCGGGCGCGGGCGATCCTCAAGGAGGTCGAGTTCCTGTCGCTCGGCACCAACGACCTCGCGCAGTACACCTTCGCCGCCGACCGTCAGGTGGGCGCGCTGGCCCGGCTGCAGGACCCGTGGCAGCCCGCGCTGCTCGACCTGATCGCCTCGGCCGCCGAGGCGGCGCAGACCGAGGGCAAGAGCTGCGGCGTGTGCGGCGAGGCCGCCGCCGACCCGCTGCTGGCGGTCGTGCTGACCGGCCTGGGCGTCACCAGCCTGTCCATGGGCGCGGCGTCGATCCCCTACGTGCGGTCGACGCTGGCCAAGTACACGCTGGCGCAGTGCCGCCGGGCCGCCGAGGCGGCGCGGGCCACGGACAGCGCAGACGAGGCACGCGCCGCGGCGCAGCAGGTGCTCTCCGGCGAGTAGTAGGGGTAGGAAGAGAAGGGGCGCTCCCGCTCGGGGGCGCCCCTTCGGCGTTCGTCAGGACTGGCGGTCGCGGCGCAGCTGCTCGAAGAAGCGCAGGTGGTCGATGTTGTCGACGGAGCCCGGGTTGACGGCCTGCTCCAGCGGGGTGCCAGAGAGGATGCGCTTCACCGGGACCTCGATGCGCTTGCCGGTGAGGGTGTGCGGCAGGCCGCGGACGGTGATGACCTCGTCGGGGACGTGGCGCGGGGAGAGCTCGGTGCGCAGCGAGGTGCGGATGCGGCCGATGAGGTCGTCGTCGAGTTCGGCGCCGGGGGCGAGGACGACGAACAGCGGCATCCAGTAGCCGCCGTCGGGCTCCTCCAGGCCGATCACGAGGGACTCGGCGATCTCGGGGAGGCGCTCGACGACCTCGTAGATGTCGGAGGAGCCCATCCGGACGCCCTGGCGGTTGAGGGTGGAGTCGGAGCGGCCGTGGATGACGACGGTGCCGCGGGAGGTGACGGTGATCCAGTCGCCGTGGCGCCAGGTGCCGGGGTACACGTCGAAGTAGCTGTCGTGGTACCGGGTGCCCTCGGGGTCGTTCCAGAAGCCGGTGGGCATGGACGGGATGGGCTTGGTGACGACGAGTTCGCCGACGGCGTCGATGAGGGGGTGGCCCTGGACGTCCCACGACTCGACGGCGGCGCCGAGGCTGGGGGCCTGGATCTCGCCGAGGTACACGGGCAGGGTGGGGACGCCGCCGACGAAGCAGGAGCAGACGTCGGTGCCGCCGCTGACGGAGGCGAGCCAGACGTCCTCCTTGACCTCGTCGTAGATCCAGCGGAAGCCGTCGGGCGGGAGCGGGGAGCCGGTGGTGCCGATGCAGCGGACGGCGGAGAGGTCGAGGTCGCGGCCGGGGTGGAGGCCGGCCTTGCGGCTGGCGATGACGTAGGCGGCGGAGGTGCCGAGGACGGTGGCGCCGGTGCGGGCGGCGACCGACCACAGGGCGCCGGTGTCGGGGTGGCCGGGGCTGCCGTCGTAGGTGACGATCGTGGCGCCGACGAGGAGGCCGCCGATGAGGAAGTTCCACATCATCCAGCCGGTGGAGGTGTACCAGAGGAAGCGGTCCTGCGGGGTGAGGTCGAGGTGGAGGCCGACCTGCTTGAGGTGTTCGAGCAGGATGCCGCCCTGGCTCTGGACGATGGCCTTGGGCAGGCCGGTGGTGCCGGAGGAGTAGAGCACCCAGAGGGGGTGGTCGAAGGGGACCGGCTCGAAGACGGGGGCGACGTCGTCGGCGGTCAGGTCGTCCCACTGGAGGGCGCCTTCGGGGGCGGGGGCGCCGAGCAGCGGGACGTGCACGACGGTGTGCAGGCTGGGGAGTTCGCGGCGCAGCTCGGCGACGACGTCGGTGCGGTCGTGGTCCTTCCCGCCGTAGTGGTAGCCGTCGACGGCGAACAGGACGGTGGGCTCGATCTGCTGGAGGCGGTCGAGGACGCTGCGGGCGCCGAAGTCGGGGGCGCAGCTGGTCCAGATCGCGCCGACGGCGGCGGTGGCGAGGAGGGCGACGGCGGCCTGCGGGACGTTGGGCAGGTAGGCGCTGATGCGGTCGCCGGGGCGCACGCCTCGGGCGCGCAGGGCGGCGGCGAGGGAGCCGACCTGGCGGCGCAGTTCGGACCAGGTGAGGACGGCCGGCTGGTCGGTGGTCTCGTCGAGGTGGAGGATCGCGGGCCGGTCGGCGTTGGCGGTGTCCTCGGCGGCGCGCAGGGCCTGCTCGGCGTAGTTGAGGCGGGCGCCGGGGAACCAGCGGGCGCCGGGCATGGCCGGGTCGGCGAGGACGGTCTCGGGTGCCTCGGTGAAGCGGACGTCGAACCACTGCGTGACCGCGGTCCAGAACCGGCCGAGGTCCTCGGTGGACCAGGCGTGCAGGGCGGCGTAGCGCTCCTCGGCCTGCCGGTCGTCGTCGGCCGGGGCGAGCGGGGCGGCCGGGGCGCCGTGGTGCTCGGCGGCCCAGGCCTGGAACGCCACGAGGCTGGTCGCGGCGGCGCGAGCGGGGTTGGGTCGCCAGAGCGGCTGGTCCTGGAGGGGGGTGCTCACGGTGGTGGTCTCCCGGCCGGTGGTGGGGACGGGAGTGCTCGTGGCGGGCCCGTCCGGTTGGGCTGTCGGTGCAGACCATGCCATGTGAGCGGCCGCTGCGCCAGGGTGTGCCGCGGGAGCGGCGGGCTGGTCAGGGGCGGTCGAGTTCGCCGTTGAACCAGGCGCGGGAGACGTTGGTGTGGAAGTCCCAGACGAGCCGGGTGTCGGCGTGGGCGAGCAGCCAGCCGTCGGTCTCGTCGGTGGGGCGCGAGGGCGGGAGTTCGGCGAGGGGGCGGGCGGGGAGCAGGCCGCAGAGGAAGACGAAGCGGCCGTGGGGGTCGGAGGAGGTGGAGACGAGGGTGATGTCGGCGGCGTCGGCGAGGATGCCGGTCTCCTCGCGCAGTTCGCGCACGCAGGCCTGCTGCCAGGTCTCGCCGAAGTCGATGTAGCCGCCGGGGAAGGCGAGTTCGCCGTAGCCGGGCTCGATGGTGCGGCGGATGACGACGAGGGCGGGGTCGGCGTCGGGCCGGGTGACGGGCAGGACGGTGACGGCGACGGGCAGCGGGTTGCGGTAGCTGATCTCGGTGCAGCCGGTGCAGGTGCGGGGCCAGTCGCGGGTGGCGGGCGGGTAGGGCGTGCCGCAGAAGTGGCAGTGGGAGAAGGGGCGGTTGACCGTGCTCGTCATGTCGTCGGTGGTCATGTCCGGATGGTAGTCCGGGGGCGCCCGCGGGCGGTCAGCGGATCTCGTCCTCGCGGGCGGGGCGGAGCAGGGCGGGGTGGAGGAGGCGGGCGTCGCCGGCGCGGTAGGTGCGGGCGCGGGGGCCGCCGCGGGCTCCTCCGCGCTCGGTGGTGGTGCCGGTGCTCTCGACGAAGCCGGGGACGGAGAGGACCTTGCGGTGGAAGTTGCCGGGGTGGAGCTTCTCGTCCCAGACGGCCTCGTAGACGGCGCGGAGCTCGGGGATGGTGAAGTCGGGCGGCAGGAACGCGGTGGCGAGCGGGCTGTACTCGATCTTGGCGCGGGCGCGGTCGAGGCCGTCGGCGAGGATCCGGGCGTGGTCGAAGGCGAGCGCGGTGGGGCCGCTGGGCCCGCCGACGCCACCCCCGTGGGTGTCGGCGGGCTCAGCGGCGGTCTCCGGGGGGCCGACGGGCCCGGGGGCGAGGCCGGCGACCGGGTGCCAGGCCGCGGCCGCGGCGTCGGAGCCGGCCTGGGGGTCGGGGAGGTCGGGGGCGAAGGCGAGGTAGGCGACGGAGACGACGTGCATGCGCGGGTCACGGTGGGGTGCGCCGTAGGTGCCGAGTTGTTCGAGGTGGATGCGGCTGAGGGTGGACTCCAGGTCGGAACTGCCCAACAGGCCGGTCTCCTCGGCGAGTTCGCGGGCGGCGGCCTCGTCGAGGCTCTCCTCGCCGGCGCGCAGGAATCCGCCGGGCAGCGCCCAGGACCCCTGGTAGGGCGGGGCGGCGCGCTCGACGAGCAGGACGTGGAGGCGGCCTTCGCGCAGGGTGAGGGCGACGACGTCGACCGTGACGGCGACCGGGGTGTAGGCGCGCGGGTCGTAGGTGGCGAGCCATGCGCGCTCGGACTCCGGGCCGGTGTGGGGCGGGTGGGGCTCGTCGGCGGCCATCGTCGGCGTCTCCGTGCTGTCGTCTCGTGGCTGGCGCCCGGGATCCGTATCGCGCCCGGGCCTGTTGCCCGTGGCCGCACCGGGCCGCACAGGAGCGCCGTCGTTCTCGGGATGAGCACAACGTAGCGAGTCCGTTCCGGACCGGCAAACGGTTTTCCGGGCGGGCGAGGGCGCTCGGCTCCTAGGCTGTGACCAGCCACGACCGTTCCCCAGGAGGCTCCCATGCCCGCCACTCCCCCGTCGGACTTCGCCGCCGCGCTGGCGGCCGGCCCCTTGGTCCTGGACGGCGGGATGTCGAACCAGCTGGTGGCGCAGGGGCACGACCTGTCGGACGAGCTGTGGTCGGCACGGCTGCTGGCGGACGCGCCGGAGGCGGTGGTCGAGGCGCACCGGGCGTACTTCGCGGCCGGGGCGGAGGTCGCCATCACGGCGAGCTACCAGGCGAGCTTCGACGGTTTCGCGCGGCACGGGCTGGGCCGGTCGGAGTCGGCGCGGCTGATGGCGCGCAGCGTGGAACTGGCCCGGGAGGCGGCGCGCAGCGAGCCGGGTGGGCGGCGGCGGCGCTGGGTGGCGGCCTCGGTGGGGCCGTACGGCGCGGTGCTGGCGGACGGCTCGGAGTACCGCGGGCGGTACGGGCTGAGCGTCGCGGAGCTGGTGGCGTTCCACCGGCCGCGGCTGGAGGTGCTCGCGACGGCGGGCCCGGACGTGCTGGCGCTGGAGACGGTGCCGGACACGGACGAGGCGGAGGCCATGCTGGAGGTCGTCCGGGGGCTCGGGGTGCCCGCCTGGCTGTCGTACAGCGTCGCGGGCGACCGGACGCGGGCCGGGCAGCCGCTGGCTCAGGCGTTCGCGTTCGCGCGGGACGTCGACGAGGTGGTGGCGGTGGGCGTGAACTGCTGCACGCCGCAGGACGCGGACACGGCGGTGGCCCTGGCGGCGGAGGTGACGGGGAAGCCGGTGGTGGTGTACCCGAACAGCGGGGAGCACTGGGACCCTGAGGTACGGGGCTGGCGCGGGGAGCCGACGTTCCGCTCGGCGCGCGTGCGCGGGTGGCTCGCGGACGGGGCCCGGCTGGTCGGCGGGTGCTGCCGGGTGGGGCCGGACGGGATCGCGGCGCTGGCCGCCGAGGTGACCGTCCGGCGGGACTGAGCCCGGGCGGAAACCGGCCGTGGGCGACGGAGGTCACCAGGCGGCCGAGCGCGGGTTACCGAGGGGGAAGGTGCACGGAGCACCGGACGCCTGGCAAACTCGTCCCGTTACCCCTGCGGTCGACAATGTCGACCGCCTGTTCAGCGCGGAGGTCCCCATGCCCGGCCCGATCCAGTCGCTCTCCCGGGCCGCCGCGATCATGCGCCTGCTGGCCGGCGGCGAACGCCGCCTGGGCCTGTCCGAGGTCGCGACGGCGCTCGGCCTCGCCAAGGGCACCGCGCACGGCATCCTGCGCACGCTGCAGCAGGAGGGGTTCGTCGAGCAGGACCCGGAGAGCGGCAAGTACCAGCTGGGCGCCGAACTGCTGCGCCTGGGCCAGAGCTACCTGGACGTGCACGAGCTGCGCGCGCGGGCCCTGGTGTGGGCCGACGACCTGGCCCGGGCGGCCGGCGAGACCGTCTATCTCGGGGTGCTGCACCAGCAGGGCGTGCTGATCGTGCACCACGTCTTCCGGCCGGACGACACCAGGCAAGTGCTGGAGGTCGGGTCGATGCAGCCGCTGCACAGCACCGCCCTCGGCAAGGTACTGGTGGCCTACGACCCGGTCGCGCGCGGGGAGTTGGGCGACGGGCCGTACGAGTCGTACACCCTGCGGACGCTGACCGAGGCGAGCGACCTGGACGCGGAGTGCGCGCTGATCCGCGAGCGCGGCTGGGCGGACTCGATCGAGGAGACCTGGGACGGCGTGGCCTCGATCGGCGCGCTGATCCAGGACCGGCGGCGCAACCCGGTGGGCGCGGTGTGCATCAGCGGGCCGGTGGAGCGGGTGTGCGAGGACGGATTCGTGCGCCCCTCGCTGGTGGCCTCGGTGCGCAGCGCGGCGCGGGCGATCTCGCGCGATCTGGGCGCCGGCCGGTTCTGAGCACGGGAGTCGAATCGTCACGCTGAGGCGCGGACGGGCGGTCGGCCTGTCCGCGCCTTGGCGTTTTGTCATGATTCGGGGCGCTCCGCTGGGTAACTTCGGGGGACGCGCCGAGGCGAGGGTCACAGCTGCGTAACCCCGCCTTGACGCGGGGCCGACCTGGGGAGGAAGCTTCCGCATGACGGTCGACATTGTCGAACGATGGCCGGGAAGATCACTCCCCCAGCGCGCTCACCCGCACGGCGATCTCCCGGCCACCTGCCCCCACCCGCACCTCCGGGCCTCATGGACAAGGGAGTCTTTGTGTCCGCGTTCTCCAACGGCGACGTATTCGTCGGCGAAACCCTCGGCACCGCCGCCCTGATACTCCTCGGCGGCGGCGTCTGCGCCGCCGTGACCCTCAAGAAGTCGAAGGCCTTCAACGCCGGCTGGCTGGCGATCACCTTCGGCTGGGGCTTCGCGGTCCTCATCGCCGCCTACATGACCGGGCCCAAGTCCGGCGCCCAGCTCAACCCGGCCGTCACCATCGCGCTCGCGGTCAAGAGCGGCGACTGGAGTCAGGTGCCGCTCTACATCGGCTCCCAGATGCTCGGCGCGCTGATCGGCGCCACGCTCGTCTGGCTCACCTACCTCGGTCAGTTCCAGGCCAACGAGGAGCCCACCCTCGGCATCTTCTCGACCGGTCCCGAGATCCGGAACCCCGTCCAGAACCTGATGACCGAGATCATCGGCACCTTCGTGCTCTGCATGGCGATCCTCACCCTCGGCGCCAACGACCTCAAGGGCATGGGCACCCTCATCGTCGCCCTGACCGTCGTCGGCATCGGCCTCTCCCTCGGTGGCCCGACCGGCTACGCGATCAACCCGGCCCGTGACCTCGGCCCGCGCATCATGCACAGCATCCTGCCGATCCCGAACAAGGGCGGCTCGGACTGGTCGTACGCCTGGATCCCGGTCGTCGGCCCGCTCGCCGGCGGCGCACTGGCCGGCGTGCTGTACAACGCCCTGTTCTAAGAGTCCCTTTCGCGATAGGCAGAGCCGAGCACGGGGACTGACCGGACGACCGCGTCAGGCCCACCCCACCCCGTAATCCCCCGACCCGAGCCGAGGACCCTCCCCATGACCTCCACTGGCAACTACATCGCCGCGATCGACCAGGGCACCACCTCCAGCCGCTGCATCATCTTCGGCGCCGACGGCCGCATCGTCTCCGTCGACCAGCAGGAGCACCGGCAGATCTTCCCCCAGCCCGGCTACGTCGAGCACGACGCCGCCGAGATCTGGACCCGGGTGCAGTCCGTCGTCCGCGGCGCGCTGGAGAAGGCCGGCCTCACCAAGGACGACATCCGCGCGATCGGCATCACCAACCAGCGCGAGACCACCGTCCTGTGGGACAAGAACACCGGCGAGCCGGTGCACAACGCGCTGGTGTGGCAGGACACCCGCACCGAGGCGCTCTGCCGCGAGCTCGGCCGCAACGTCGGCCAGGACCGCTTCCGCCGCGAGACCGGCCTCCCGCTGGCCAGCTACTTCGCCGGCCCGAAGATCCGCTGGCTGCTGGACAACGTCGAGGGCCTGCGCGAGCGCGCCGAGGCCGGCGACATCCTGTTCGGCACCATGGACACCTGGGTGATCTGGAACCTCACCGGCGGTGTCGACGGCGGCAAGCACGTCACCGACGTCACCAACGCCAGCCGCACCATGCTGATGAACCTCAAGACCCTCGCCTGGGACGAGGCGATCGCCGAGTCGATGGGCGTGCCGATGGCCGTCCTGCCGGAGATCCGCTCCTCCGCCGAGGTCTACGGCGAGGCCGTCGGCGACCTGGCCGGCGTCCCGGTCGCCTCCGCGCTCGGCGACCAGCAGGCCGCGCTGTTCGGCCAGACCTGCTTCGACGAGGGCGAGGCCAAGTCCACCTACGGCACCGGCACCTTCCTGCTGCTCAACACCGGCGAGAAGATCGTCAACTCCTACCACGGCCTGCTGACCACCGTCGGCTACCGGATCGGCGACCAGGCCCCGGTGTACGCCCTGGAAGGCTCGATCGCCGTCACCGGCTCGCTCGTCCAGTGGCTGCGCGACCAGCTCGGCATCATCTCCACCGCCGCCGAGATCGAGACCCTCGCCAACACGGTCGAGGACAACGGCGGCGCCTACTTCGTCCCGGCCTTCTCCGGCCTGTTCGCCCCGTACTGGCGCTCCGACGCCCGCGGTGTGATCGCCGGTCTGACCCGGTACGTCACCAAGGGCCACCTGGCCCGGGCCGTCCTGGAGGCCACCGCCTGGCAGACCCGCGAGGTCGTCGACGCCATGCAGAAGGACTCCGGGGTCGAGCTCACCGCCCTCAAGGTCGACGGCGGCATGACCAGCAACAACCTGCTCATGCAGAACATCGCCGACGTCCTGGACGCCCCGGTCGAGCGCCCGTACGTGGCCGAGACCACCGCCCTCGGCGCTGCCTACGCGGCCGGACTCGCCGTCGGCTTCTGGAACGACCTCGACACCCTGCGGGCCAACTGGCACCGCGCCGCCGAGTGGACCCCGCGCATGGACGAGGCCACCCGGGAGCGCGAGTACAAGAAGTGGCTCAAGGCCGTGGAGCGCACCATGGGCTGGGTGGAGGAGGAAGAGAACAACTGACAGACCCGCCGGTCGGGGCCCCGTGCCCCGGCCGGCCGCCCGCTGTTCACGGCAACGGGCGCACCCGTGTTTCACCGGCCCGCCGCACCGGGCCGACCGGCCTCTCCAGCAGGGGCCGCACCGCACCCGAGAGGAGTAACGGCGCAGCCCGACCAGCGCGCCGTACACAACCACCATGGCAACCATCCCGACCCTGGGCGCCGAGCGCACCGCCGGCCGCACCGCCTCCCGCGCCGAGACCCGCGAACTGCTCGGCAAGGCCACCTACGACCTGCTGGTGATCGGGGGCGGCATCCTCGGCACGGCCGTCGCCTGGACCGCGTCCCAGGCCGGCCTGAAGGTCGCCATGGTCGACGCCGGCGACTTCGCCGGTGCCACCTCCAGCGCCTCCTCCAAGCTCGTCCACGGCGGCCTGCGCTACCTGCAGACCGGCGCGGTCAAGCTGGTCGCCGAGAACCACAAGGAGCGCCGCGCGCTCTCCACCGACGTCGCCCCGCACCTCGTCAACCCGCTGACCTTCTTCGTGCCGGTCTACAAGGGCGGCCCGCACGGCGCGGCCAAGCTCGGCGCCGGCGTCTTCCTGTACTCGGCGCTGTCCGCCTTCCGCGACGGCATGGGCCGCGTCTCCACCGCCGCCCACGCCGCGCAGCAGGTGCCGGCGCTGCGCACCGAGGGCCTGCGCTCGGTGGCCGTCTACGGCGACCACCAGATGAACGACTCTCGCGTCGCCGTGATGACCGTCCGCGCCGCGGTGGACGCCGGCGCCGTCGTGCTCAACCACGCCGAGGTCACCGGCCTGCGCTTCACCGCCGGCCGGGTCACCGGCGCCGAGGTGCGCGACCGCCTCGACGGCAGCGAGTTCGGCGTCAACGCCCGCCTGGTGCTCAACGCCACCGGCCCGTGGGTCGACCACCTGCGCACCATGGAGGACGCCGGCGCCGCGCCGTCGATCCGCCTCTCCAAGGGCGCGCACGTCGTCGTCAAGCGCCGCTCGCCGTGGCGCGCCGCGCTGACCATCCCGATCGACAAGTACCGCGTCTCCTTCGCCATCCCGTGGGAGGACCACGTCCTGCTCGGGACCACCGACGAGGAGTACACGGGCGACCCGAAGGACGTCCGCGCCACCCAGGCCGACATCGACCAGATCATGGGCGAGGCCTCGCACGCCATCCGCGACGAGCACCTCGACCGCGACCTGATCACCTACTCCTTCGCGGGCCTGCGCGTCCTGCCCGGCGGCCCCGGCGACACCGCCGCCGCCAAGCGCGAGACCGTCGTCACCGAGGGCCGCGGCGGCATGCTGTCGGTCTCCGGCGGCAAGTGGACCACCTACCGGCACATCGGCCGCGCCGTGCTGGAGAAGCTGGCCCACGTGCCCGGCACCGGCCTCGCCGAGGACATGTCCCCGATCGCCCCGACCGTCCCGCTGCCGGGCGTCGGCGCGCCGAACGCCGTCGCGCACCGCCTGCTGATCGACCGCGAGCCCGGCTCCCGCATGGAGCCGCTGGTGGCCAGGCACCTCGCCAGCCACTACGGCACCCTGTCCTTCGAGATCGCCCGCATGATCGACGAGAACCCGGAGCTCGGCCGGCCGATCCACGAGGACGGCCCGGACGTGTGGGCCCAGGTCGCCTACGCCGCCGAGAACGAGTGGGCGTACACGGCGGACGACGTGCTGCGCCGCCGCACGACCATGACGGTGCGCGGGCTGGACACGCCGGAGATCCGCGACGAGGTCGAGGCCTTTCTCGCGAAGCGTGGAGGCAAGTAAGCACAGCCTCGCGAAGCGTGGAGGCAAGTGAGCACAGCCTCGCGAAGCGTGGAGGCAAGTGAGCACAGCCTCGCGACGCGTGCGGGCAAGTGAGCAGCGCTGACCAGCAGTTCGCCGCAGTAACGATTCCGCCCGAGGGGCGGGCACCCGGATCACCCGGCGTGCCCGCCCCTCGGGCGTTCGCTCAGACCGGGCGGCCCGCCTTGATCACGTGGCGCAGGTGGCGGTCGGGGCGGGTGAGGACGGTGATGTCGGCCAGCGGGTCGCCGTCGACGACCAGGAGGTCCGCGTGGGCGCCCGGCGCCAGCGTGCCGATCTCGCCCGCCATGCCGAGCAGCCGGGCCGCCGTCGTCGTCGCCGAGCGCAGGACGTCCGCGACCGGCTGCACCTGGGCGCGGATGGTGAACTCCTCCAGCTGCGCCGGGTGGAGCGGGCCGAGCAGGTCGCTGCCGTACACGAGGTTGACGCCCGCGCGGTGGGCACGCTCCAGCGCCTCCAGGCCGCGGTCGCGGACCTCGGCGAGCTTGCCGACCGAGGCCGGCGGCAGGCCGGAGCGGGCGCCCAGCTTCGCGGTCTGCTCGTAGGCGACCAGGGTCGGCACCAGGAACGCGTCCTTCTCCAGGAGCAGCTCGACCGTCGTGTCGTCCAGCAGGTTGCCGTGCTCGACGCAGCGCACGCCCGCCCGCAGCGCCCGGTCGATCGCGCGCGGGTGGTAGGCGTGCACGGTGACGTACCGGTTGTGGTTCTCCGCCTCCTCGACGGCCGCCCGGATCTCCTCCTCGCTGTACTGGACGGCGCCGATCTCGTCGTGCGGGGAGGCGACACCGCCCGACAGCAGGACCTTCAGGTGGCGGGCGCCCTTGCGGAACTCGTCGCGGGCGGCGGCCCGGACGGCGTCGACGCCGTCGGCGATCCGGCCGAAGTTGGGGCGGGACTCGCAGCAGGGCAGCGCGTCGTCGCCGAGCGGGCGCAGGTCGCCGTGGCCGCCGGTCTGGGACAGCGCCTTCCCGCCGTGGAGCAGCCGGGGGCCGAGGGCGAGGCCCTCCTCGAGGGCGCGGGTCATGCCGTGGTCGGCGCCGCCGACGTCGCGGACGGTGGTGAAGCCGCGGCGCAGCATGCGCCCGGCCTCGGCGAGGGCGCGGACGGTCGCGTAGCCGGGGGTCCAGTTCGGGACGTCGTGCAGGTCGAGCGTGGTGACGAGCAGGTGCACGTGGGCGTCGATCAGGCCGGGCAGGACGGTGTCCCCGGCGGCGTCGAGGACCCGGACATCGTCGCCGACGGCGGGCGGGCGGCCGAGTCCGGTGGCGGCGATCCGGCCGTCGGCGGCCTCGATCCAGCCGAGGTCGGTGCGGACGCCGTCCTCGGGGTGGAGCAGGCGGGCGTTGGTGATCAGCAGTCGGCTCATGGGCGGGACCTCCGGGTCGGCCAGTTCAGTACGGCTCGTATTGAATACGACTCGTACTGAATACACCATGTATCGTTCTCTTGTGAACCCACCTCCCTCCGAGCCGATTGCCGAGCCGATTGCCGACCCGACCGCCGTTCCGCGGCCGCCGCGCCGGCGCGTCCACACCCGTGCGCGGCTCCTGGCCGCCGCGGGCGAGCTGTTCCTGACCGTCGGCTTCGCGCGGACGAGCATCGAGGACGTCTGCGCCGCCGCCGGCTACACCCGCGGCGCCTTCTACTCGAACTTCGGCAGCAAGGAGGACCTCCTGCTCGCGCTCTTCGACGAGCAGGCGGCCGGCCGGATCGCCCAGTTGGAGGAGCTGGCCGCGGCCTGCGGGGCGCTCGCGCCGCGGGAACGGGCCCGGCGGCTCGTCGAGGCACTGCTGCGGGTCGAGCCTGCGGAGACCGGGTGGATCCTGCTGTTCCTGGAGTTCCGGCTGGTCGCCGCCCGCACCGAGGGGCTGGCCGAGCGGGTCGCCGCGCACGACCGGGAGGTCTCGCAGGCGCTGGCCGGCGTGCTGGAGCGGGCGCTGCCCGAGCTCGTGCCGTCGGGCGCCACGGCCGGGCAGGCCGCGGCGGTGATGCTCGCCGCGCGGGAGGGGCTGCTGGCGCGGACGGCGGCGGGCGGCGCCGTCGCGGAGGACCTGCTCGACGCGACGGCGGCGGTGCTGTCGGGGGTGCTGGGCTAGCAGCCCGCGCCCCGGGAACGCGCAGGGGCGGCACCCGTTCCGGTACGGGTGCCGCCCCTGCGGGGATTGCGGGTGCCGCTAGACGATCAGACTCAGCGGCATGATCAGGGCGATCGCGACGACCGAGATCACCGTCTCCATCACCGACCAGGACTTCAGCGTCTGGCCGACGCTCATCCCGAAGTACTCCTTCACCAGCCAGAAGCCGGCGTCGTTCACGTGGGACAGGAACAGCGAGCCGGCGCCGATCGCGAGGACCAGCAGCGCCGCGTGGGTCGAGGACATGTGCGCCGCGAGCGGGGAGACGATGCCCGCCGCCGTGATCGTGGCGACCGTGGCCGATCCGGTGGCCAGGCGGATCAGCACCGCGATCAGCCAGCCCAGCAGCAGCGCCGAGACGTGCCACTTGCCGGACCACTCGCTGACCGCGTTGCCGACGCCGACGTCGATCAGGGTCTGCTTGAAGCCGCCGCCCGCGCCGACGATGAACACGATGCCGGCGACCGGGCCCAGCGACCGCCCGACGGTGTCGGAGATCCTGGCCCGGTCGAAGCCCGCGGCCCGGCCGAGGGTCAGCATCCCGAGCAGGGTCGCGGCGAGCAGCGCGACCAGCGGCGAGCCGACGAAGTCGAACACCCGCCGGCCGAGCGCCTTCGGGTCGTCGATCACGACGTCCGCGAGCGCCTTGCCGAGCATCAGCGCGACCGGCAGCAGAATGGTCGCCAGGACCGCGCCGAACGACGGCGTGCGCTCGGGCTTCGCGGTCTCCTCCGGGGCGGTCGCGGCCGGGATCTCCAGCGGGCCCACCCAGCGCTCCGCCACCCGGGCGAACAGCGGACCGGCGATGATCAGGGTCGGGATCGCGACCACCAGGCCGAGCGCCAGGGTGATGCCGAGGTCCGCCTTCAGCGCGTCGACCGCCACCAGCGGGCCCGGGTGCGGGGGCACCAGGCCGTGCAGCACCGACAGGCCGGCGAGCGCCGGTATGCCGATCCGCATCAGCGGCACGTTGCCGCGGCGCGCCACCAGCAGCACGATCGGGATCAGCAGCACGACGCCGACCTCGAAGAACAGCGGCAGCCCGAGCACCGCCGCGATCAGCGCCATCGCCCAGGGCAGCGCCTTCTTGCCCGACCGGGCCAGCACCGTGTCCGCGATGATGTTGGCGCCGCCCGAGTCGGCGAGCAGCTTGCCGAGCATCGCGCCGAGGCCGATCAGCAGGCCGACGCTCGCCACGGTCGAGCCGAAGCCGGTCGAGAAGCTGTTCAGCAGTTTGTCGAACGGCACGCCGGCGACCGCCGCCAGCAGGCCGGAACCCAGCGTGAGGGCGAGGAACGGGTGCAGCTTGAGCTTGGTGATCAGCAGGACGATCGCACCGATGCTCAGCAGCACCGCGACCAGCAGCTGGGAGTCGCTGTCGGTGTGCGGAAGCGCTGGTGGGGCGGCCGCCGCAAGGAGAGCGGGGGACATGCTCATGCGCCCGCCTCGCTTCGCCCGGCAGGGGCATTCGCCCGTATGCGCCTTCTGACGGTTCGCTCGCTTCGCTCGCTCACGTGAGGTCTCCATTGACCGGCCGCAGCAGCGCCACGGCCGTCTCGACGAGTTCTTCGGGGGACGGGCCGACGTCCAGGACGGCGCCGCGCTCGTCCGCGCCCAGGGGTTCGAGGGCGGCGTACTGGGAGTCGAGCAGCGACGGCGGCATGAAGTGGCCGGTGCGGTGGGCGAGCCGGTCCTCGACCAGCTCGTGACCGCCGCTCAGGTGCAGGAAGAAGGCGCCCGGGCAGGCCGCGCGCAGGGTGTCGCGGTAGCGGTGCTTCAGCGCCGAACAGGTGACCACACCGCCGGTGCCGGATTCGGCCCGCTCCCCCAGCCAGCCGCCGAGGGCCCGCAGCCAGGGGGCGCGGTCCTCGTCGTCCAGCGGGATACCGGCCGACATCTTGGCGATGTTGGCCGCCGGGTGGAAGTCGTCCGCCTCGGCGAAGGGGAGGCCGAGGCGGTCGGCCAGCAGGCGGGCCAGGGTGGTCTTGCCGACTCCGGAGACGCCCATCACCACGACCGTGGGAGGGGTCCGCGGGAGGGCGTGGTTCTCGACGCTGAGAGCCATGGGTGGTGCTCCTTCGTTGCCTGGCCGCCACTATCGCTCCAAAGATATGACGTATTCAAGTGACGGAAACCAAATCGTCATACTTTTGGACGGTGGAGTGGGTCGCAGGCGGGTGCGCCGCAGCGGGGGCCGGCTCCGAGGCGTGGGGTCGCGGGCGGGTGGGGGTGCGCGGCGGGGGCGCGCCGACCGGGATGGGAGGTCGGCGTCTAGGCTGGGCGGATGGAGATCCAGGGGCTGCCAGGGCGGCTGCTTGACGAGCTCGGGCCGGCGATCGCCGGGGGTGACATCCCCGTGGGCGCGGTGCTGCGCAGCGAGGAGCTGGAGGAGCGGTTCGGGGTGTCCCGGACGGTCGTGCGGGAGGCGGTGCGGATCCTGGAGGGAATGCGCATGGTGGCCTCGCGGCGGCGGGTCGGGATCACCGTGCAGCCGAAGTCCGACTGGGACGTCTTCGACCCGCTGGTGATCCGCTGGCGGCTGGCGGGCGCCGACCGTCCCGCGCAGCTGCGGTCCCTGGGCTCGCTGCGGGTGGCCGTCGAACCGGCCGCCGCCGCGCTCGCCGCCGTCCACGCGAGCGATGACCATCGCCGTGAACTCAGTTCCCTGGCCGTCGAGTTGACGATGTCGGCGCGAGCCGCCGACCTCTCCACGTTCCTCCGGCACGACATCGCCTTCCACGCCACCGTCCTGAAAGCCTCCGGCAACGAGATGTTCGCCCACCTCGGGGACACCGTGGGTGCGGTGCTCACCGGGCGGACCGAGTACCATCTGATGCCCCATCAGCCGGAGCCGTACGCGATCCGGCTGCACCGCGAGGTGGCGGAGGCGATCTGCGCGGGGGACGGCGCCCACGCCGAGCAGGCGATGCGGACGATCGTGACGGGCGCGCTGGAGGAGCTCAACCAGCAGCTGGGCTGAGCGCCTTGAGCGGGCTCCGGACCGGCCGCAGGCGAATCGCGCCGGTTCACACGATTTGACGGCAGTTCGGTGGATTCGGACGCATGGTCCCGCTTGCGCGGGGCAGAGTTCGTACGGGGGCGCATCTCGTGTGCGCCCGCTCCGTGCCCGCCGCCGATTTCGTGCCTGGGGGTCGCCCGATGTCCGTGCCACGCCGCCGTCGCCGCCTGCCCGACGAGGTGCGCGCCGCCGCCGTCCGCGCGGTGCTCTCGTTCTCCTTCACCCTGGTGGGCGTGGTCGTCGCGACGCTGGCCTCGTACGCGGGCAGCTGGCTGATGACGCCCGCGCTGATGGCGATGGGGCTCGGGGTGTTCGGCACGATGTGGTGCCTGCTGGAGATCCTGATCTCGCGCCAGGTCGCCGCGCAGCGGATGCGCGCGCCCAACTCGGCGACGCCGATGGCCGGGAGCCGGGCCGCGTTCCAGGAACCCCTCGCAGCCCGGCCCTTCCCGCGGCCGGGCCAGTCGCGGGGGCCGGCCCAGGGCCCGTCGCGGGGTCAGTTCTCGGGCACCACCCGGTAGTGGGTGGTGAGCCGGCGCTCATCGTCCAGGACGTGGAAGGCGAGCATCGGCGGGTGGCTGAAGGAGACGCCCTCACCGCCCTCGCAGGGAAGGGTGACGGTGGAGACCACGCCGGGGGCGACGAGCAGCGGGAGTCCCGCGAAGGTCGTCGCGGCGGGCGTGTGGGAGTGCCCGCAGAGCAGGCCGACGACGCGGGGGTGGCGCCGCAGGACGCGGGCGAGGCCGGCCTCGCCGAACTGGCGGATGCCGTCGACGAAGGGTATGGCCAGCTCGACGGGCGGGTGGTGGAAGGCCACCAGGGCGGGCAACTCGGCGCGTCCGGCGGCGAGTTCGGCGTCCAGCCAGGTGAGCGTCCGCTCGTCCAGCAGGCCGTCGGGCCGGCCCGGGACGGACGAGTCGAGCATCAGCACGTCCGCGCCCGGGAGGTGGTGCAGCCGGTTGACCGGGCCTTCCCCCGGGCCGGCCGCCGCCCCGCCGAGCAGCACCTCGCGGTAGGGCGCCCGGCTGTCGTGGTTGCCCGGACAGATGAGCACCCGGTGCCGGGACTTGAGCACCTCGGCGACCTGCTCGTACTCGGCGGCCAGGCCGTGGTCGGCGAGGTCGCCCGTCACCAGCACGGCGTCCAGCGGGCCGGGCAGGGCGTCGAGGTAGGCCATCACCCGCTCGGCCCGCCGCCGGGCCCGCTCGCCGCGGTCCCGGCGGTGGTCCTGGCCGAGGTGGATGTCACTGAGGTGCGCGATCGTCAGCATGCCGATCACGCTAGCCAGTTCAGGACCGGTCGGGAACCTCCGCGGGTCGCTTGAACATCCGGGTGGCGGTGATCTCGCCGTGGATGGCCGGGCCGTCCGGGTCCTGCGGGGCCGGCAGGCCCGGGCGCAGGTGCTCCTCCACCGAGATGTACTTGAGGCCGGCCCGCAGGTCGGCGTCGTTGCGCAGCCGGATCACCAGGGGGAACTCGGCGAGCGCCGTGGTGTCGAACAGGCCGGTGGTGTAGATGAGCTGGACGCCGAGCGCGTCGGCCACGGCCCGCTGGAGCTCCAGCAGGTAGGTGGCGTTGGCGCGGCCGATCGGGTTGTCGAGGAACAGCGTGCCCGCGTGCCGCAGCTGGGACTGGCCGCGGTCGTTGGCGCGCAGCGCGGCCATCGTGCAGTAGAGCGCGATGGCGGCGGTGAGCAGCTGGCCGCCGGAGAAGACGTCGGACATCTGGCCGACGCCGACCCGCTCGGCGCGCAGCACCGCGTCCGGCTTGAGGATCTCGACGCTGACGCCCTTCGGGCCGATCGCGGCGGCGACCCCGCGCAGCAGCAGCGACATGCCGTCGCGGCGCAGGTCGCTGTTCTTCCGGACGGCGGCGCGGGTGGCCTCGTCGATGACCTCGCCGAGGCGCTCGACGAGGGTCGCGTGGTCCGGGTCCTCGAAGCGGATCCGCAGGAACTCCTGGCCCGACCACTCCCCCAGGCCCTCGGGCAGCCGGGACAGCCGCTGGGCGGCGCGCAGCGTGGTGAGCGAGGACTCGACCAGGCCGCGCAGGCGGTCGACGATCGAGCCGCGGTTGCGCTCCAGCTGGGCGAGTTCGTCGGTGAGCACGCGCAGCCGGGGGGCGAACGCGGCGGCCCACGCGGCGGCGTGCTCGGGCAGGGCGGACGCGGGAAGTTCGCGGATCTGCTGGCGGGCGGGGGTGCGCACGGCCTCGTAGCGGGAGGCGTTGGCGTGCCGGACGAGCGCGTCGGAGGCGTCACGGACGGCGAGTTCGGCGGAGGACAGCTCGGCGACGGCGGTGCGCAGGGCGCGGCGGGCCTCGGCGACGGCGGTGCGCGCCTCGGGGAGGGCGCCGAGGTACGGCTCGGCCGGCTGGTCCGCGTCCTCCTGGTGGTCGCGCAGGCCGTCGCGGAGCTGGCCGGCGAGCTCGTCGAACGCACCGGCGGCCGACTGGGCGGCGTCGAAGGTGCGCTGGAGGTCGGCGTGCGCGGTGCGGGCGGCGTCCAGGGCCTCGCGGCGCTCGGCCAGCCGGTTGGTGGCGGTGCGCAGGAGGGTCTGGGCGTGCTCGGGGTCGGTGGGGACGAGGTCCTCGGGCAGCTCGGTGTGCGCCTCGCCGTCGACGGGGGCGGAGCGCTCGGCGTCGCCGCGCAGGCGGCCGAGCTGCTCGCTCGCGGTGGCGGAGCGGGCCTCGATGGTGGCGACCAGCTCCTCGGCGCGCGCGGCGGCGGCCTGGCGGGCGGGGCCGTCCGCGCCGTCGGGGCTGGCGAGCAGTTCCTCGGCGCGGGTGCGGACCTTGTTGGTGAGGCGGTCGAGCTCGGCCGCGGCGGCGGCCTCGTCGCCCTCGGCACGGGCCTGCTCGGCGCGCAGGTCGGCGCCGACGCCGACCTTCTCGTACAGCTGGGAGGCGGCGCGGTAGGCCTCGCGCAGCGCGGGCAGGGCGGCGGGGGCGGTGTCGGCGGGCTCGTCGGCCTGCTCGGCGGCGGGGATCTCGGCGCGCTCGGCGCGCAGGGCGCGGGCGGTGCGGCGGGCGTCGTCGGCGGCGCGCTGGGCGGCGCGGCGGTCCTCGTCGCAGGTGCGGGCGCGCTCGGCGCACTGGGTCTGGCGGCGGTCGCACTCGGCGGCGTCGTCGGCGAGTTCGCGCTGGCGGCGGGCCCAGGTGGCGCGCTCGCGCAGGCGGAAGGCCAGGCCCGAGAGGGCGTCGGCACGGCGGCGGGCACGCTGGGCGGCCTCGCGGTGCTCCTCGTGGGCCGAGGCGGCGGCCGCGTGGTCGGTCTCGGCCTCGTCGTGGTCGGCGCGCAGCGTGGCGAGCGCGGCGGCGGCCTGCTCGGCGTGCTCGCGGGCGGCCTCGGCGGCGGCGGCGAGCTCGGCGAGCGTGCCGGGCGGGCAGCTGGCGTGCCAGGAGGCGAGGCGGGCGGCGAGGGCGCGGTCGGCGCCGAGGCGGGCGGCGAGTTCGCGGATGTGCTCCTCGCGGGCGCCCGCGCGGGCGCGCAGCTCGCGGCGCTCCCCGTCGGCGGCGGACTCGTCGTGCATGGCCGGGTTCGGCGGCACGAGGAAGAACGCGGGCTCGTCGGTGATCGGGGCGATCAGCGAGGCGGCGGCGCCCACCGCGACCGTCGACCGGGGCAGCAGCGCGGCGGACTGCAGGGCCTCGCGGGCCCGGTCCAGCGAGGTGGGGTCGGTGACGACCACGCCGTCGACGAGCTCGGGGCGGGCGGCCAGGATCGCCTCGTGGTCGGCCGGGTCGACGGACTGGGCGAGGTAGCGCCAGCCGGGCAGCGCCGGGATGCCGTGCTCGGCGAGGTACTCGACGGTGGCCAGGACGTCCGGGCCGGGCGGCAGCAGGCCGCCGTCGCCGAGGGCGGCGAGGATGCGGGAGTCGTCGGCGGCGGCCGTGCGCAGGTCGAACAGGGTGCGCTCGGCGGTGGCGATCGCCTCGTCGAGGAGCTCGCGCAGGTACTCGGCGTTGCGGTCGAGAACGGCGGGGGTGAGGTAGCCGGCTTCCTCCTCGCCGCCCCACCCGTCTTCGCTCCAATCGGTGGCGGCCGGCGTCAGGGAGAGCAGGTCGGCCAGGCGCGACTCGGTGGCGAGCAGGGCGGCGGTGCGCTGCTCGGCGGCCAGCGCACGGGCCGCGTCCTTGCGGGCGTCGCCCGCTCGCTCGGCGGCGAGCTCGGCCCGGCCGGTCGCGGCGGCCGCCTCGCGCAGGCGGGCGGCCGCGGCCTCGGCGACCGTCCGCGCCTGGTCGAGCGCGGCGCTCGCCGCCTTCTCGACGTCGGCGGCGTGCAGCGCGGCCCGGGCCGGGTCGACGTCACCGTCCGCGTCGATGAAGCCGGCCTCGACCGCGGCGGCCGTCTCCTGCTCGACCTCGACGAGGCGCTGGCGCAGGTGCTCGACCTCGCTGCGGGCCTTCTGGGCCGCGGTGGCGGCCTCGGTGGCGTCGGACTGCGCCTTGGCGCCGTCCTCCTGGAGCTCGCCCGCGCGCTGCTCCTCGGTGTCCGCGCGGGACTCGGCCGCGGCGGCGGCGGTCTCCAGGGCGCGGGCGAGCGCGGTGGCGGCGCGCGCCCGGGCGGCGAGCGCCGGGGCGGCGTCCAGCTCGGCCTCGCGGATGGCGGCGGCGACCCGGGCCACCCGGTCGGCGGCTGCGCGCTGGCGCAGCACCGCCTCGGCGGCCTGCCACGCCGCGTGCAGGGTGCGGGCGTCGATCAGCTCGCGGCGCAGCGCGGCGGCCTCGGCGGTGGCCGCGGCCAGGCTCAGCGTGGCGTGCCGGTAGGTGAGCTCCTCGGCGATCAGGTTGTGCCGGGTGCGGTCGGCCTCGGCGGCGGTGACCGCGCTCGCGGCGGCGGCGACCTCGATGGCGAGGTCCTGGGCGCGGTCGCGCTCGGCACTCGCGCGGGACGCGAGCGCGTGGGCGAGGCGGCGGGTGCGGCGTTCGGCGGTGCGGTGGGCCTCGCGGACGCTCTCGCGCGCGATGGTGGACTCGGCGATGCGTTCCAGCAGGTCGAGCGACCCGGCGGTGAAGTCGCGCTCGGCGGTGAGCTCCGAGCGCAGGCCGAGCTTGGCGGCGAAGCCGTGGACGAGGTCGGCCAGGCCGTCGGTGTCGCGGGTGTCGGTGACGGCGCGCAGCAGGAGGTCGGTGAAGTCGCTGTCGTGCTTGACCGCGAAGAGGCCGGCCGCCTCGCCCTCGTCGGCGTTCATCTCGCGCTGGTAGCGGAAGAGTTCGGGGTCGAGGCCGAGCTCGCCGAGGTGCTCGGTCCAGCGGTCGTGGCCGTCCTCGAAGACCAGGTCGAGGTGCGGGTGGGCCTTGCCGGCCTCGGTGAGGGCGTCGCGGAAGCCCTTCATGGTGCGGCGCCGGCCGCGGGCCTTCTGGTCGCCGGCCAGGCTGACGCGCTCG
Organism: Streptomyces sp. SP17BM10; assembly: GCF_036322405.1. Taxonomy (NCBI): domain Bacteria; kingdom Bacillati; phylum Actinomycetota; class Actinomycetes; order Kitasatosporales; family Streptomycetaceae; genus Streptomyces; species Streptomyces sp. SP17BM10. Next base: position 23,511 of record NZ_JAQYXB010000531.1, read on the forward strand.
GCGACGGGCAGCGAGTCCAGCGTCAGGCCGGGGCCGGGGCGGAAGGAGTACCAGGTCTCGGCGAACTTGCGCGGATCGGAGGAGACCTGGCGGCCGCGCCACTCGCTGACCTTGCCGACGACGATCAGCTCGCCGGTCACGGTGTGCTGCCACTCCAGGGCCACGTGGCCGCAGTCGTCGGCGAGCAGGAACTTGCGCAGCACGCCGGAGCTGGCGCCGCCCAGGGTGTTGCGGTGGCCCGGGAGCATCACCGAGAAGATGAGCTTCAGCAGGACGGACTTGCCGCCGCCGTTCTCCAGGAACAGCACACCGGCCGGGGCCGGGCGACGCACCGGGCCCTCGCCGTCCTCGCCGAACAGGCCGATCTGCTGCGGGGCCGGGTCGGCGACGGGCTCGCCGACGCCGCGCAGGTCGAGCACCGTGTCGGCGTAGCGGGCGCCGGCCGGTCCGATCGAGTAGAGGCGGACCCGGTTGAGCTCGTACATGTGCGGCGGTTCTCCGTGGCTTACGTGGCTTGAGGGTGGGCGGGGCTCGGAGGGTTGGTGAACGGGGCGGGGTTCGGGCTGGGGGCCGTCGGGCCCGCGCTCAGAGGGAGTGGAACGGGAGGCCGGCGTCCGCCACCAGTTCGTCGGCGGTGTCCGGCGGCAGCAGGCTCGCGGTGCCGTCCGAGACCGGGACGATGCCGAGGTCGAGCAGTTCGGCCATCGCGGCGGTTCCGGCCAGGTCGCGGACCTGCAGCTGGTAGCGGGCGGTGGTGCGGTAGGTGCCGCCGGCGTCGTCCGAGACCTTCTGCAGGAAGCCGGAGTCGACCAGGAACACCACGGCCTTGGCGACGATGCCGATGGTGGAGCCGGAGAGCCGGCGGGCGTCCTTGGTGGCGCCGGTGGCGGTGCGCCGGGCCCAGACGCGCCAGGCGGCCTCCAGGCCGGGGGCGTCGCTCTGCGGGTCGGTGTTCGCGCCCTCGGCGTCGGCCTGCTCCTCCAGGCGGCGGCAGGCCTGGCGGACGAAGGAGTCGACGCCGTTGACGGTGATCCGGCCGAGGTAGCCGTCGTCGGCGAGGTCCTCGGGACGGGGGAAGGCCATCGCGGCGACGGCCAGGTGCGCGAGGCCGTGCAGGAAGCGGTCCGTCGACTCGGACGCGGCGCGGCGCGAGTAGTCGCCCATGCGGACGGCGAAGACCGAGTCCTCGGCGGCGGCCACGGCCATGCCCGCGCGCGGCGAGACCTCCAGCACCACCAGGCCCATGCCGGTGGCGATCGCGTCGGCGAGACGCGCGAACGGCGGGTCCTCGCGGTGGCGGCGCACCAGCTCGGCGTACTCGGCGTCGCGGGCGGGGAGCAGCTTGGCCTGGAGGCCGAAGGAGACCAGGCGGGCGGCGTCGGCCACGTCGGCCGGGGTGATCGGCGCGGGGGCCGGGGGCTCGGTCTCGGGCGCCCAGGACGTGTCGTGGTGGGTCGTCACGGGCGGTGCTCCTCGGGGCTGTCGCTGCTGGCGGTTCGAGTGGTCGGGTGGGTGGTCGGGCCGGTGGTCGGGCTGGTCGTCGGGCGGCTGGGCCGGTGCGGGGTCCGGCGGTGCGCCGGGCGGCCGGTCAGCCGGCTTCCTTGCGGTCGGCGGCCATGCCCACCGCGTCCAGGATGGCGCTTCCGACGATCAGGTCGGCGCCGCCGAACTCCCGGTCCTTCAGCGGGGTGCCGTCGTCCACCGCGAACAACAGCCGCTCCTCGCCCTGCCGGTAGGCCGTACCGACCGGCGGGCTGGCCGCGTGCACCGCGAGCAGGGCCACCAGGTACGGCAGTTCGGGATCCTGCTCGCGCGCCTCGGCGAGCAGGCCCGAGAGCCGGCGGGGCGCGTCGGCCGGCAGGTCCAGCAGCTCCAGCGCGGCCTCCAGCTGTGCCTCGGAGAAGCGGCTGTCGTCCGGCGTGGCGACGAGGTCCGGGTCGGGCAGCTCGGCGCCGAGGTGCTCGCGCTCGACCGGCGGGGTGAGCAGCAGGTCGACCAGGTCGGCGACGCGCACGGAGCTCGGGACGCGCAGGCCGGTGCCCCGGGCGAAGAACGCGCCGGTGGGGCGGACGGCCTGCTCTATCGGCAGCCGCAGCACGGGCGCGAGCAGCTGCCCGTACAGGTCGATGCCGCTGCGGACGCCGGGGGTGGCGAAGGCCTGCCGGTCCTGCTCGGCGCGGAACAGCGGGCCGGCCTCCAGCAGGCGGGTCTGCAGCTGGGTGTGGCGGCGGATGCAGTCCTTGACGATGTCGACGAGCTCGGCGGCGCGGCGCTTGTGCTCGGGCTCCTCGGCCTCGTCGCGGGCCTTGCGGATGTTGGTGAGAATCGCGTTCTCGTGGCGGTAGCGGTCGGCGATGTGGTCCAGCGCCTCGTCGATGAGGTCGGGGATCGTGCGCATCCAGTCGACGGCGCGGACGTTGCGCCGGGTCGCCTCCAGGGCGCGGCGCAGCGTCTCGGCGTACTGGACGGTGCGGTAGCGGGCCTGCTCGGCGGCGAGCTGGGCGTCGGCCAGGCGGCCGCGGCGGATCAGCACCTCCAGCTTGACCTCGGCGGCGATCTGGGCCGAGGTGACGTCCGTGTCCAGCGCGCCGACCAGGACGTTGACCGCCTCGTCGGTGGTGCGCAGGTAGACGCCGCCGTCGGGGCCCGGGACCTCCTCGATCAGCTTGAAGTCGTAGTCGCGGCGGACGTACTCGCCGTCCGCGCCGAAGGTGCCGTAGACGGCGCGGAAGCCGCGGTCGACGCTGCCGACGTTGATCAGCGACTCCAGCACCCAGCGGGCGACCCGCTCGTGCTCGGCGCCGGGACGGCCGGCGGCCTGCGCGGCGACCCGGGGCAGCAGCCGGGCGAGCACTATGTCGCGGTCGGCTCCGGTGTCGAAGTCCATGTGGAGGGTGACCAGGTCGATCGCCGCCAGGCCGACCTCGGCCATCGCGTAGCCGCCGTACTCACCGGCCAGGTTGACCTTGCGGTTGTCCAGGTCGTGCAGCGGTGCGGTGCAGGCCAGCGCCTTGAGCCGACGGGCGAGGCCCTCGTCGGCGGCGGGGCCGGGCGCGGGGCGCGCCGCGGGTACGCCGGTGCCGGCGGCGGGCCGGAGGCCGGGCGCGGTGGGCGGGTCTGCGATGGCGGTCACGGTGGACAAGATTAGAGGTTCGCACCGACATCGACCGAAACGGACCTTGCGGGCGGGCTGCCGCACGGGCGTGCGACGGACGCGCAAGGGGTGCGCGTGCGTGTCGGGGGTCGCGTCGGAGGTGGATGCGGGCTCCGCGGCGGGGTGGACGTCGGAGCCGCCCCCGATCGAATTGAACACGTTCAAACTCGAGGTCTAGAGTCGGTTCCGCGCCGGCGGGAAAGGTTCCGCCTGTCCCTCGGCCTGGAGGTTTGCCCCATGGACCACGACACCGCCGCCACCCTGCGCCGCGTACGGCGCTGGCTCTGGCTCTTCCTCGTCGGCCTCGTCCTGAGCGGCCTGACCGCCTTCCCCCTGGAGACCGAGACCCGCTGGCTGGCCGACTTCGCCGCCGGCCCCGCCGCCCCCCTCTGCGACCACTTCCCCGCCGCCACGGCCTGGCTCGAACGCGTCCGCGACGGCGTCGCCGAGACCAACGACCGCTTCCCCTTCCTCGCCTACGGCACCGACTGGCTCGCCTTCGCCCACCTGGTGATCGCCGCCGCCTTCTGGGGCCCGCTCAAGGACCCCGTCCGCAACGTGTGGGTCATCCGCTGGGCCGCGCTCGCCTGCGGCGCCGTGATCCCACTCGCCCTCGTCTGCGGCCCGCTCCGCGGGATCCCCGTCGCCTGGCGATTCATCGACATGTCGTTCGGAATCCTCGGGGTCGTTCCGCTGCTGATCGTGTTGCGGGCGCTGCGTCCGCTGGAACGTTCCTTCAGCGCGCCGACCGCCGCGAACTGAACACCCGGCCGGTGGTTGTGCGCCCCAGGCGCGAATCGACGGGGCGAGCGCTGGGTGCCGGCGCTCGCCGCCCGGGTCACGGTCCGCGGCCTACACGCGCAGGCCCTACCATCTCGCTCAACAGCTGCTGGGAGGCGGACGGGCGTGGCCGATGCGGTGATCGATCTCAATGCGGACCTCGGCGAGGGGTTCGGGCGCTGGACGCTGACCGACGACGAGGCCCTGCTGTCCGTGGTGACCAGCGCCAACGTCGCCTGCGGCTTCCACGCCGGGGATCCGGCGACGATGCGCCGGGTCTGCGCACTGGCCGCCGAGCGCGGCGTCCGGATCGGCGCCCAGGTCTCCTACCGCGACCTCGCCGGCTTCGGCCGCCGCGCGATGGACGTCCCGCCGGAGGAACTGGCCGACGAGATCGCCTACCAGATCGGCGCGCTCCAGGTGTTCGCCCGCGCCGCCGGCTCCCGCGTCTCGTACGTCAAGCCGCACGGCGCCCTCTACCACCGGGTGGTCTCCGACTCCGAGCAGGCCGAGGCCGTCGTCGCCGGCGTCCTGCGCGCCGGGGCGGTCTGCGACGGGCCGCTGCCCGTCCTCGGGCTGCCCGGCTCGCGGCTGCTCGCCGTCGCCGAGGGGGTCGGACTGCCCGTCGTCACCGAGGCGTTCGCGGACCGCGCGTACACGCGGGCCGGCACGCTCGTGCCGCGCCGCGACCCCGACGCGGTCGTGCACGATCCCGAGTCGGTGATCACCCGGGCCGTCGGGATCGCCCGGGACGGCACGGTGGAGGCCGTCGGCGGCGAGCGCATCGGCGTCGAGGCCCGTTCCCTGTGCGTCCACGGCGACACCCCCGGCGCCGCCCAGCTCGCCTGGCGGGTGCGCGGCGCGCTCGCCTCGGCCGGGGTCAGGGTGGAGGCCTTCGCGTGACGGCCGCCGCCGTCCGGCCGGTCGGCGGGAACGCGCTGCTCGTCGAGCTGGCCGGGCCGGGCGAGGTGGCCGCGCTGTACGGCTGGCTGCGCGAGCGGCGGGCCGAGGGCGCGCTCGGCGCCGTCGAGGAGATCGTGCCCGCGGCCCGGACCGTCCTGCTGGACGGCGTCGCCGACGTCGCCGCGCTCACCGCGCTGCTCTCCACCGCGCGTCCGGCGGCCGCGGACACGGCGCACGGGCCGCTCCTCGACGTGCCCACCGTCTACGACGGCGCCGACCTGGGCGAGGTCGCCGCGCTGTGGGGCGTCTCCGAGGAGGCCGCCGTCCGCATCCACACCGGGCCCGAGTACGTCGTCGCCTTCTGCGGCTTCTCCCCCGGCTTCGGCTACCTGACCGGCCTGCCCGAGAAGTACGAGGTGCCACGCCGGGCCACGCCCCGCAGCGCCGTCCCGGCCGGTTCGGTCGCCCTCGCGGGCCCGTACACCGGCGTCTACCCGAGCCCCTCGCCGGGCGGCTGGCAGCTCCTGGGCCGGACGGCGCTCGCACTGTGGGACGCGGAGCGCGAACCGGCGGCCCTGCTGGCGCCGGGCGTCCGGGTGAAGTTCACGGCCGTACGCGGGCGGTGATGTCCGGGCGGCCCTTCACGGCCCCCGCAGCAGGACCCCCCGGTCGTCCTCGACGGTGAGCAACGAGCGCTCCGCGTCGATCCGTTCGAGCAGCATCGAACCCGGAACTCGTCGAGCGACGCGGCCAGAGCGTCCGGCACCTCCACGGACGCGGGCTCTTCGAGCACGCCTCCAGCCTTGGCCGCCGTCGAACCCCGGCCCACCCTGCCGGCGCCTACCCCGCGAGCGCCTGCGCCGCGGCCGCCGCGAAGCCGTCCGGATTGTCGAGCATCACGTTGTGCCCGCTCTCCGGCACCGCCACGACCCGGACCCCCTCCGCCCGCAGCTCGACCGCCCCACGCGGTTCGCCGTCGGGCTGCGGATACAGGAAGGTGCGCGGCACGGAGAGGTCCAGCAGCATCTCCCGCATGGTCGGCACCGTGGCGCGGGCGAGGTGGACGGCACTGCGGTGGAGCGCCTCCGGGCCCGCCAGCCGCATCGTCGCCCACCAGAACGGGCCGACCCGCTCGGCGACTTCGTCCCGTCCCCCGGCCAGGAACTCCTCCTCGGTGTAGCTCGCGATCCCGCTGCTGCCGGGACGCTGCGCCACCGGGGCGATCGGGTCGAGGTTGGCGTCGACGAGGACGAGCTTGGCGACGAGCTCGGGGTGCCGGCGGGCCAGCACGATCGCGACCGCACCGCCCATGCTGTGGCCGACGACCTCCGCCCCCGCCACACCGGCGGCCCGCAGCGCGGCCGCGACGGCGTCGGCGTGGTCCTCCAGCGCGTACCGGAAGTCCGCGGGCCGGTCGCTGATGCCGAAGCCGAGGAGGTCCAGCAGCAGGCTGCGGCGCCCCGCGAGCAGCGGGTGCGCGGCGGCTGCGGCGAAGTAGACGGGCGAGCTCGCTCCGAGACCGTGCAGATAGACGCGGGCCGGCCCGGTGCCGGGCAGCTCGACCCACCGGATCCGGTGACCGTCGGGTGTGACGGGGGCGTGGCGCATTGCGGGACTCCTTCTCCGGTGAACGGCGGACGACGGACGACGGACGACGGACGCCGAGCGCCGAGCGACGGGCGGCAGGCGGCAGGCGGCAGGCGGACGAGCAGCGGGCGACGGACGGCGCTCGGTGTCGATCGGACCCGGCCTGCGGCGGGCGGGCGGCCGATCGACAGGGACCATACCTCGCAGTCGAGATATCACGCCATCGATATACCCACATCCCGAGGGATCCTTCTGGCAGAGTGGCCCCATGCTGAAGCTCGCCATCCTCGGGTTCCTGTACGACCGCCCCCTCCACGGCTACGAGCTGCGCCGCCACCTCGCCGCCCTCACCGGCCACGTCCGCCCCATCAGCGACGGCACCCTCTACCCGGCGATCAAGCGCCTGGAGTCCGACGGCCTGCTCGTCCGCGAGACCGAGCCCGGCACCGCCGCCGCCCCCCGCCACACCCTCCACCTCACCGCCGCCGGCCGCACCGCCCTGCTCCACCGGCTGCGCGAGCCCGAGCGGCTCGACATCAGCGACGAGAACCGCTGGTTCACCCTGCTCGCCTTCCTCCGCCACCTCGACCGCCCCGCCGACCAGGCCGCCGTGCTCCGCCGCCGCCTCACCTTCCTCGCCGAACCGGCGAGCTTCTTCTACGAGGGCGAACGCCCGCTGGGCGCCGAGGAGTTCGCGGACCCCTTCCGCCGCGGCCTGCTGCTGATCGCCCGCGCCACCACGCAGGCCGAACTCGCCTGGCTGAACTCCACACTGGCCGACCTGACGGGCCAGGACCCGCAGCACCCGGCGGCGAATTGACCGAAACCCGCACGGACCCGCGGGAACTCCTTCCCCTCCCGCCGCACCCGTGTTCCGATGGCCGCCATGAGCGACGAACTCCCCACCCCGCAGGACCCCGCCGTGCGCCGCGAGGGCTACGACGGCACCGGTCCGGGCGCGATCACCCCGGACGGCTGCGCCGTCGAGCTCTGGTCCCGTCTGCCGGTGGGCGACATCCCCGACCTGATCGAGGGCGCCGTGCCGGCCGGCGCCCGCATCCTCGAACTGGGCTGCGGTGTCGGCCGGATGACCCACCCGTTGACCGACCGCGGGTTCACCGTGACGGCCGTCGACGAGTCCGCCGAGATGCTGGCCCGGGTGCGCGCGGACGTGCGGACCGTCCGCAGCCCCATCGAGCACCTGCGCCTCGGCGAGCGCTTCGACGTCGTCCTGCTCGCCTCCTTCCTCGTGCACGCGGGCGACGTGGCCGTCCGCCAGGGACTCTTGGACGCCTGCCGCCGCCACGTCACCGACGACGGCTGCGTGCTGCTGCAGCGCGAGGGCGAGGACTGGCACCGCCACGTGCCCCGCGAGGGGAAGGTGGCGGGCACGGACGGAGTGGCCCGGATCGTCTCGTCGACGCCGAACGGCGACGGTTCGAACACCGTCCTCGCCGAGTACGAGTTCCCGGACGGCCGCTGGACCCACACCTTCCGCTCCCGGCCGCTCAGCACCGAGGAGTTCGAAGGGGCGCTGGCGGAGGCCGGCCTGGCGGTGGAGAGCTACCTGTCGGAAGACCGCACCTGGGTCCGGGTCCGGCCCGCCGGCTGACCCCGGAGGGGCCCGGTACGCGAAGGCCGATCACCGATCCGCCCCTCCCGCACGCCTGCGCCTACGGCCTCGCCCAGGCGCCGACCGTCATCGCCTTCGCGGGCGGCGTCCTCGCCCCGGACGCGGGCGTCGTGAAGTAGAACGGGCTTTCAACTCCGGACCCCGAGAAGCCCGGTCGGACAACGAAACGGGCCGGGACACCCGACGGGGTGCCCCGGCCCATCACGGCCCATCGCGGCCCGGAAGCTGCGGCCGAACAGCCGTCTAGCGCCCGAACTCCCGGGCGGCGGTCAGTCGGCCGCGCACGGCGGCGTGGACCTCGGCCTCCTCGGCCGGGTCGGCGGCGAGTCGCCGCAATCGCTCCAGCACACGCGCGTCGCCGGTGGTGGCGACGTGCCGCGCGGCGAGCTCACGGGTGGTCTCCTCGCAGTCCCACAGGCACTCGACGGCCGGGCCCTCGGGGAAGTGCACGTCGGTCGCGGCGAGCGCCCGGGCGGCGCGTCCGCGCAGCTCGGAGGAGGCGGCCTCGCCGTAGATGTGGCGCAGGACGGGGACGGCGTCGGCGGCGGCCAGCCGCCCCGCACCGTCGACCAGCGACCCGAGCCCGGTGCCGGTGACCCCGCGCACGGAGACCCAGCGGCGCAGTCCGGCGACCACGAGCGGCGCGTCGGCCGGCTCACCGGCGTCGGCGAGCAGCTGGACGGCGGCCTCGCCGAGGGCGCTGTCGGCGCCGCCGGTGGCCGGATCGGCCCAGCGGCGGGCGTGCGCGAGGGCCTCGGGGCCGCGCATCCGGCCGAGCAGTTCCAGGGCCGAGCGCACCGTCCGGTCGTCGACGTCGGCCGCGGCGGCCTCGATCAGCTCGGCGGCGGCGGGATCCCGCTGGTCGACGAGGTACCGCAGGGCCGCTCTGCGAGCGCCGGGCAAGCCGCCGCGGGCTGCCTCGAGGAGGGCGGGCCGGTCCTCGGGACGGACGACGGCGGTCAGGCAGCGGGCGGCCGCGGCGGCGCGGCGGTCGACGGCGTCGGGGCCGGGACCGGCCGCGTCACCGCGCCCCACCTGGGCGGACGGCTCCGGGCGGCCGAGGAACGCGCCGGCGCCGAGGTCGCCGAGCTCGCCCTGGTCGGCCCAGGCGAGCACGTCGGCGGTGGACCAGCCGGGGGTGACGCCGCTGCGGTTGAGCTGGCGCTGCCACACGTCGAAGGGCGACTGCTCGCTGGCCGCGGCGACCCGCGGGTGGTAGGCGGCCCACAGCCGCCAGGGCCGGGGCTCGTAGGCGTTGCGGATGAACTCGCGCAGCTCGGCGTCGCCCTCGGGGCCCGCCGGGAAGCGGTCCAGCACGGCGGTGCCGAGGAGGAGCAGGCCGCGGTCGTCGTCGCGCAGCGCGAGCTCGTCCAGGGCCCAGGCCCAGTTGGCGCCGGTGGCGGCGTACTCGCGCAGCATCAGCAGCGCGTCGCGCCGGCCGTAGGCGGCGAGGTGGCCGAGGACGGAGAGGGCGAGGCCCGTGCGGTTCTCGTCGTCGCTGACCAGGTCCTCCGCGGAGTGGAGGTGGTCCTCGATACCGTCGAGGGGGGCTTCCAGCTCCATGTAGAGGCGCGCGTAGTACAGCGAGCGGCTCTCGACCTGCCAGTCGGCTCGTGGGTCCCTGGTGACACACTCCTCCAGCGCGGCGATGGCCTCGGTACGGTCGGCGGCCAGCGCGTGGAGCTGCCCGTCACCGCGGCCTCGCTGCAGGAGGCCGAGGAGGCTGGCACTGGGTGCTATCACTGGCTCGAACATGAGGTCAGCATCCGTTGCGGCGGTCGTAGTGGCAACGGGATTTCCGTCGCCGGGGGTCTCTGGTGGGTACTGCGGTGGGCGCCCGGGCGCCGGAATCACCGAAGGTTACCGCCTCGCGCTCCCTTCCGCACACAGGGCGACGAACGCTCCGGCCACAGTGGCATATGCCAGGGGAATTTTGCCCACGTTCTGTCCAAATCCCCCCCGGGGAGCACGCGGCTGTGCGACAGTCGTTTCACCAACCGCCACGGCCCGCTCACACCGAGCGAGCGCCCCCGATCGATGGACCGGTCATGAACATGTCCTCGCCCCCGGCGCGCCCGCCGGGCACCGCCCTCGCGGACGGCGCTCCGACGGGTGGTTCGGGCACCGGCGCGGGCACGGTCACTCCGAGCGTCGGCGGACCGGCCCGGGGCGCGGCGGAGGCGGGCACGCCGGAGCCCGGCGCGTCCGACGGCGGAACGGACGGCGGCAGAGTGGACGGCACGGCGCAGGAGCCGTCCGACTCCGCGGTCTGCTCCGCCGAATGGGACCTCCTCACCGACGGGGTCCGGTGGGACGCCGAGACCTTCCTGCTCCTCGGCTGCGACCCCGGACACGGCCCGCTCAGCCTCGACCGGCTGCCCGACCGCCTCCCGGAGGCCGACCGGCCGCTGCTGCGGCGGATGATGACCGACACCCTCGTGCACGGGCGCACCACGTGCGCCACCCTGCGGGTCCGCCGGTCCGACGGCACCCACGACGGCGTCGAGTGCGCGGGCGAGCCCGTCCTCGGCCCGGACGGCACCGTCACCGCGCTGCGCATGCTCCTGCGGCCGGCCGCACGCGCCGGAGCCGGCGAGCACCGCTGACCGCACCGCGGCACACGCACCTGCCGGCCGGTGTCCGGCCTGCGGACCTCCGTCCTCAGGTCACCCTCGGCCGGTTCTTCGCGTCCGCCACCCGCAGCTCCCGCCCCAGCTGGGACCGCAGGTCGTCCACCGCCGGCAGCCCGCAGTACTGCGCCGTCAACCGGTACATCTCGCGCAGCCGGTCCCAGGTGCGGTGCGAGGAGTTCTGCCCGATCAGGTTCATCACCATCTTGGCCTGGAGCTCCGCGGCGTCCGGCTCCCCCGTGATCCAGTGCACCGACGCCAGTGTGATCCGGTCGAACAGCGCCGAGCGCAGCTGCCCGGTGCCCTCCCGCAGGGCGATCACCCGCTCCGCGTGCCGCCGGGCCTGCGGTGCCGCCGACAGGTCGTGCTCCGCGAGCGTGCGCAGCACCAGCGCCTGCATGCCACGCAGTTCGGCCTCGTCGAACACCTGCATCCAGGACGGCGGCGGCTCCGGCGCGTCCTCGGCGAACAGGTCCTCGGCCTCGCCGAGCAGCCGGTAGGTGTCCTGCGTGTGCCCGATCGAGGCGTGCGCCCACGCCTCGACGGTGTTCAGCATCGCCCGCGTTCTCGGCAGCAGCCGGCCGCCGGTCGCCTTCGCCGCCGCCATCAGGTCGATCGCGTCGTCCGCCCGGCCCAGGTGCACCATCTGCCGGGCCGCGCGCGAGATCGCCTCGCCGGCCCGGGGCCGGTCACCCGCCTCCTTGGCCGCCTCCGCGGCGATCATGAAGTACCGCTGGGCGGTGGGCTCCAGGCCCACGTCGTGCGACATCCAGCCGGCCAGCACCGCGAGGTTCGCCGCGACCAGCCACAGACGCTGCTCCACGGCGGGCGGGTGCCGGTGCGTCAGCAGACCGCCCACCTCGTTCAGCTGACCGACCACCGCCTTGCGCTGCAGCCCGCCGCCGCGTGCCGCGTCCCACGCCCGGAACACCTGCACCGAGCGCTCCAGCGCCTCCACCTCGTCGAGCCCGACCGGGCCCGCGTCGTACACGTCCACCACGGGGCGCGCGCCCGCCCCGGTGATCACCTGGCGCGGCCCGGGCGCCGCGGCCGCGTACGCGACCGCGTCCCCGCCCAGCCAGCCCTTCAGGGAGTCGGCGATGACCGCCCCGGCCGTGAGCGCGGCGCCCGCGCCCACCAATCCACGTCGGTTCAGCATGAGGTCCATTCCCGTGAACTCGGTGAGGACCGCGGCCGTTCGATCCGGCGACCATGGCTCCGCTGCGGACTGCGCCGCCCTGCTCCTGGTGGGCCGGTGTCGTTCCAGACCGAGGTCCTCAGTGGTGACGACACGTCCGAGCCGCTCCGTGAACACGGTCGCCAGCACCCGCGGCACCGGATCGCGGGGGATCTCCCCCTGCTCGATCCAGCGCCGTACCCTCGAGGTGTCGGTGGACAGCTGCTGCTGGCCCAGCGCGGCACCCCTACGGTTGACCAGCCGCGCCAGCTCGCCCTTCGACCATCCGGTCAGGACGAACAGATCGGCGAGTCGGGTGTTGGGTCCCCTGCTCACGTGAAGCCCCCAGGTTCCTCGGCTGGTTCGAGGCTAGAGGCTCCGGCAAGTGCCAGGCGAGCATTCGCCACCGTTCGCCAGGGCCCGCCAGACTACTAAGCCAGTGCGGCGCGGGTGTGTTGTAGGGGTGCGCCACCTCGCCCCGGGGCGGGAGGCGCTCCGGACCGGCGTCGGGGCATCCCTCGACCGTGGAACGGGGCGCGCCCGGTCCTCACCCGAGGGGGTGGCGCGGCCGGGTGGCGCGGGAGCGCCGGGCACGGCCACGGCGGCTCCGGCCGACCGCATTCCCCAGGGTGCGGACGGCCGGGACACCGCCGGACAAGGGGCCCCTCCCCGCGTCCGTGCCCGGCGCCCGCGCACCACCCGGCCGTCGAACACCACCCGAACACCTCCCGCACCACCGCACGCACCACCCCACACCACCCCCGAAGCAGGGCCCCCGGCGCACCAGGAAGCACGGGGCACCGGCCCTCCCCCGCCCCCGCGGGGCGCACCCGCCGACGGACAGGAAGGGACCACCCTCACCTCATGTACTCCTCAGCGACGTCCCCCACGCCGACCCCGACCCGCACCGCGCTGCGCCCCCCCACCGCGGCCGCGGGCCGTCCCGGCCCCAAGCAGCTGCCCCCGCCGAGCCGCCCGGCGGCCCCGCGCGGCGCCGAGGGCCGGTCCGCGGACGCCCGGGTTCCGGCCGGCCGCAGCGCGCTGGGGCTGCGCGGCCCCGAGGCCGCCCCCCCGACCGGCGGCCGGGTCCCCCTCGCCCGCCAGGTCGACGGCCGCCTGCTGCGCGGCCCGCACCGGCCGGGCACCCCCACCGGACCCGAGCGGATCGACCCCTCGGCGCTCCAGACCCCGGCGGTACGGGCCGCGCTGGCGAGCGTCGCGCGGATATGTCCCGCGTTCACCCCTCGCCAGGTGCTGCGCGAGGGCAGCCGCCACATCCTGGTGGCGGGCACCATCGGGCGGGCCCCGGTGGTCGCCAAGTGCCTCGCGCCGCAGGCCGTGCGGAGCGAGTACTTCGAGCAGTTGGTGGCCGACTTCCACCACGAGGTCGCGGTCTACCGGGCGTTCGTGCGTCACCGTCCGCCGGTGCGCCTGCCCCGGCTGGTCGCCGCCGACCACGACCGCTGCGTGCTCGTCCTGGAGCGCGTCCCCGGCCGGCCGGCCGCCCGCGAGCGCCACCCCGTCAACGCGCCCACCCCGGGCGAGGTGCGGGCCCTGCTCACGGCCGTCCGGACGCTCAACCTGTGGCGCCCGCCGGGCGACGTGTTCCAGCCCCGGCTGGACTACCAGATGGAGATCGCCCGCTACCACTCCGTCGGCCAGCTGACCGACCGGGACGCCGGCGACCTGCGCGGCCTGCTGCACGGCCTCGGCCACACCCCGCTCCAGCTCTGCCACGGCGACGCCCTGCTCAGCAACATGCTGCTGGCGCCGTCCGGCCCGGTGCTGGTCGACTGGGAGCAGGCCGGCTGGTACCTGCCCGGCTACGACCTCGCGGTCCTGTGGAGCGTGCTGTCCGGCGACACGGCGGCGCGCCGCCAGATCAGCCAACTCGCGCAGAGCGGGGGCACGATGGCCAGGGACGCGTTCCTGATCAACCTGGTGCTCGTGCTGATGCGCGAGATCCGGCTCTACGACGTCCCGGGCGCGGGCGAGGAGCAGCGGATCATGATCCGCCGCCTCTACGACGACGCCGCGCTGGCCCGCCGGGCCGTCCGGGCCGCCGTGGGCACCCGCTGACCGACCCGTCCGGCCCGATCGCCACCCGTGCGACCGGGCCGGACGGCAGCACCCTACGGCCGGGCGCCGCGCTCCAGGGCGGCCCGGCCCGCGGACTCCAGGACGGCCTCCTCGGGCGCCAGGTGCACCCGGCTGCCGAGCACGTCCCGCAGGTAGCGCTCCAACGGGTGACGCCGGCTCAGCCCCGGAGCGCCGGCCAGCGCGACGGCCTGCTGGACGGCGGCCGTCGCCGCCCGGGTCGCCAGCAGGTGGGCCGGCCCGGTCCGCACGACGGCCTCCCGCTCACCCCGGTCCACCCGCGCGGCCAGCCCCTCGACCAGTTCCTCGGCGCCGATCAGCTGCGCCTCGATCTCGCCGAGGGCGCAGCGGTGGCGCGGCAGGGCTCCGGGCGGCTCGGTCGGATCGGCCGGAGTCCGCTGGTTCAGGAACCGGACGAGCCAGGCCTGCGCCGCCCGCGCCACCCCGACCGCGACCGCGGAGAGGGCCAGGTCGTGCCAGGCGCGGGCGAGTTCGGCCTCCACGGCACGCTCCCCCGCCGCCGGCGCGTCCTTCCCGCCCTCCGAGCCGCGCGCGGCCGTGAGCCCGAGCGCGAGCTCCCCGGGCACCCGGACCGCGTCCAGCACGACGTCGTGGCTGGCACTGGCCCGCAGGCCCAGCTGGTCCCAGACGGGATCGACCTCCAGCCCCTCGCTCTCGCCCCGGACCAGGAACGTGCCGACCCGCGGCTCCGGTTCGTCCGTGCGCGCCGTCACCGCCATCCAGGCCAGCGCCTCGGCCCCGGTGCAGTACGTCTTGCGCCCGGTGAGCCGCCAGCCGTCCCCGTCCCGCCGGGCCACCGTCCCCGGCAGCACCCCCGGCCGGCCGCCGGGCTCCGCGCGCAGCGTGTTGACCAGGGCGGGACCGCGCCGGGACTCCGTCAGGAGCCTCCGGTAGCCCGCCGCCGGCCACAGCGCCCGGCGGGCCTGCTCGGCGTGCTGGAGCAGCGTGAACGCCGTCACGACGGCCACCGAGGCGTCCCCGCGGCCGAGTTGGGCCAGCACCCGGACGGTGTCGGCGAGCGTGCCGCCCGGCCCGCCGTACCGCTGCGCCACGGTGAGGGTGAGCAGCCCGGCCTCGTGCACCGCCTCGATGCCCTGGTAGGGGAAGGTCGCGTCCCGGTCGTGCTCCTCGGCGCGGGCGGCGAGCAGGTCGACCACCCGGGGCAGCCCGGCGAGGGCGGCGGCGACGGGCGACGGGTCGGCGGCGGTCGTGGTCATGGTGCGGGTGCCTCCGGGCGGCAGCAGGGGCTCGGCAACTGCGCGCGGCCCGGCGGGCGGGCTCGCGCCGTCGGTCGGCGGCGCGGAGGTCGGGACCCGGATCGGCACGGGACCCGCCCCGGATCGGCACCGGCCGCCAGGCCGGGCGCGCTCCGCCGTTTCAGCGACCCGGACACGCCGCGCTGGCGGTGCGCCGCAGGTCCAGATAGCTGCGGCGGGTCAGCAGCGGGAGACGGCACGACATGTTCGCGACTGTACGAACCGGTGATCGAAACCGTCAAGCAGCCGCCCGGGGACCGGACGGCGGACGGCCGCCGGACGAGCAGCGGGTGGACGGCGGACGAACGAGCGGCGGACGGCGGTTTTCAGCCCTGCTGGAACATGTCCGCGGGGAGCGGCTTCAGCAGCTGATACAGGTCGTCCGAAATCGGCCGGTCCCAGGAGGCGATGGTGACCTGGACGCCGTCGCTGCGGCCGAACTGGGCGCAGAACACGCGCTCCTCGCTGACCTTGACCTTCTTCACGATCAGCAGGTCGTCCCCGAGCATGACGGGGAAGTCCTCGGCCGAGACGAAGTCGACCGGCTCGTCGTTCTCCAGGGCCGCGAGCAGCTGGCGCACCTCGAAGGGGACGTCGTCACCGGTCTCCCGGGCGGGCGAGCCCTCGGGGAGGTTGCCGATGAACATCGCCGGGCCTCTGCCGCCGAACAGGTCGTAGCGCAGGAAAATCCCCTGGCAGGAGCCGTCCGGGCCGGTCATCATGGCCGCACCGAAGTCGCCGGGCCAGTCGCCCGGGTCCATCGCGAGCACGTCGAAGTCCGGGCCGGCGGGCTGTCCGGAGCGACGGCGGAGAAAAGACATGGGAACATCGTACGTGTCCGGCACACCACGCTCGCGGGGTGGGTGGGGCGCCGGCGGGAGATCCACGCTCAGAGACCAATGTTGACTCTGAGCAACCGTCCGGGCTACGTTCGGTTCAGCACGACAGCCGTTCTGGGTCTCACCCTCCGGGGGGACGGCATGTCGCATACGCGGCCCTACACGCGTATCCCTCACTGTGCACGTCGTCGTTGCCGATCCGCCGAGCACCCAGCATCGTCGTCGCACACAGCACAGCCACAAGCCAACAGTTCCATGCAGTTCCGTGCAGTTCACGCAACAACAGAGACCAGATCCGCGGGGCCCCGGCCCGTCGCTCCCGTGGATCTGCTCGGGACGCCGCCGCGTGGGGGCGTGCGGGTCCCGAGCACAAGGTGCCGCTGTCCGAGTCGCTCTCGGATGTCGGCGCCGCCCTCCCGGCGACTGCCGACCCCTCGTGGGTCGGGACCGGCCGACGCACCCCGGTGCGCAGGGGACTACTGGGAGGAGGCCTGGCATCGCTGCCGGGCCGCACAGCAGGCGCCGTGTCTGGCCGCGTGGGGGCGGTGGGCACGGCGTCTGCCTGTGCTCATACTCTGAGCTGCGTTTGTCTAACAGTCAACAGAAATTCTGACGAGGCACGCTCAATGGATCATCAGCTGTGGTGATCGTGACCGGAATCGGCCCTGCGGCAGCCCCTTCGACGGCCCGTCAGTGACCTGCCGGCGGCCCGTCAGTGGCCCCGATCGTGAGCTGTCAGTGGCCCGGAACGCCCGTGGGGCGGCCCCGGGTCCCCGGGGCCGCCCCACGACTTGCGCCCTCGCCCCTCCGGGCCCGGGCCACGACTCAGGTGAGGTCGAACTCGCCGTCCCGCGCGCCGAGCACGAAGGCCCGCCACTCGCCCGGCGTGAACACCAGTACCGGCCCGTCCTCCTGACGGCCGTCCCGCATCCCGATGTACCCGTCCACGAACGCGATCTGGACGTCCCCGACCCCCTGGCTGCTGCACAGCCACGTCGCCCCGGTGAAGTCCACCCTGGGCTTCCCGCTGGGCGCCGGCTCGGGCCCCGCCCCGGCTCGCTGCGCGCCGGCCGTCTCCACGTCAGTCCCGCTGTTCGATGCCACTGCTCGGTCTCCTCCCGACGGCTTTCCCCGCCAGCCTAGCCACACCCGCCCGCCCCGGTCAGCGGGTTGACGAGGTCTCCACCCGCCGCGGGGCCGGCGGCGCCGGGCGCCTGGGCGGGCGTGTCCGCCCGGCGGGGCCGCGGGCAGCTGCCAGAGTGAGGAGGACCCCGACCCGACGTCCGGTGTGCGGCCCGGCGCACCGCCCCGCACACCGCCCGGACCGGTCCCGACCCGAGAACCCCGCAGGGAGCAGCCGATGAGCCGCCGGGACGGCGCCCGCGCCGATGTCATCCCCATCTCCGACGCCCCCTCGGCCCACCCCCCGGCGCCCCGCACGCCGCCCTCGGGCGCCCCGCTGCCCCGGCCGACCCCCGGCCGGCCGCCCGCGCACGGCCGGGTCGGCATCGTCCTGGTCTCCCACAGTCAGGAACTGGCCACCGCCGTCCGCACCCTCGCGCTCGCGCTGACCGGATCCGACTCCCCCGCCCCGGTCGCCGCCACCGGGGGCGACCCGGACGCCGGGCCCGGCATCAGCGCCGTCCTGGTGGCCGCCGCCACCCGCCGGGTCGACCAGGGCCACGGCGTGGTCGTGCTGGCCGACCTGGGCAGCGCGGTCACGACGGTGCGGGCCCTGCTCACCGCGGCCGAGGAGCACGGCCTGCCGTTCCCGGTCCGCTTCGCCGACGCCCCCTTCGTCGAGGGCACGGTCGCCGCCGTCGCCACCGCCACCGCGGGCGGCGACCTCGCGGCCGTCCTGGACGCGGCCGAGGAGGCCTACCGCCAGCACAAGGGCTGAGCTTTTGGCGCGAACCGATCGGTGGCCGGGCCAGCCGGGCCGTCCCGGGAAGCCGTCCCGTCAGGGGCGCTCCTTGCCCTCCCACGAGAAGACCGCCGACCCCTCGCACTCCAGCGCGTGCCGCAGCCGCTCGTGCTCGAGGTCGATCATCGGCGGCAGCGCGTCCAGCGCGAACCAGCCGACCTCCAGCGACTCGTCGTCGTTCACCCGCGCCTCGCCGCCGATCGCCCGGCACCGGAACGTCAGCACCAGGTACTGCGTCACGTCGCCGTTCGGGTACGTCACCGGCTCCGTCACGGAGACCGAGGCGAGCAGTTCGGGCACCGCCACCACGCCCGTCTCCTCCAGGACCTCCCGCACCACGCCGTCGGCCGGCTGCTCCCCGGGGTCGAGGATGCCGCCCACCACCGCCCACCGCCCGTCGTCGGACCGCCTGGCGAGCAGCACCCGGTCGCGGTCGTCCAGCACGACGCCGGCGACGGCGCTCAGCCAGAGCGGGCGGTTGCCCACCACGGAACGGAGCTCGGCGAGAAACTGAGGAATGGCCATGAACCGCAGCCTACCCAGGCGAACCGATTCAGCGGACGGGCCGTACGGGGTCGCCCGCCGCGCCGTCCTCCGGGCACAGCAACGCCTTGACCGTCAGACCGAGGATCCGCAGGTCGAGCCCGAGCGAGCGGTGCTCGACGTACCAGAGGTCCAGCTCCGCCCACTGGGGGCGGCCCAGCCGGGCGGCCGGGCCACGGGACTGGAGCTGCGCCCAGCCGGTGAGGCCGGGCCGCACGGCCAGCCGGGCGCGCTCGCGGCGGTCGTAGCGGATCACCTGCGCCGGGTGCGCGGGCCGGGGCCCGATCACCCCCATCTCGCCGCGGGCGACGTTCCACAGCCGGGGCAACTCGTCCAGGCCCGTGCGGCGCAGCAACTCGCCGATCCGTCCGCGCCGGTCCGTCCGGAAGCGCAGGGCGTGGAACACCCGGCCGTGCCGGCCCGCCCTGGGCAGGCGCAGGAGCACCGGTCCCTCGGCCGTCCAGCGCAACAGCACGGCGATCACCAGTGCCAGCGGCACCGCGACGATCCCGGCCAGGGCCGCGACCGCGAGGTCGCCGCCGCGCTTCATGATCCCGGCGCATGTCTGGCGGGTTCCGACCCACCGGTCCCGGCGCTGCCGCTCATCGCAACCCCTCCAAGAGAACGCATTCACCGTAAGGGGAGGTTTGAAGGCGTCGCCCGGGAATGGTGAAAGAAGTGGGGAACGCTTTACCGAACCAGCCGAAAACCGGCCGCTTCGGCTGCTTTTGCCGAGTTCGCCGAGTTTGCCGAGTTCACCGTGCATGCCGACTTCCGCGAGTTCGACGCGTGCCGTCGCGTTCGGCTCCCCTGTTCACTCAGCGTGTTCGAGGGCGGCGTTCCGAGCGGTATCGGGCCGCTATCGAGCCGGTATCCGGCCCGGTTTTCAGAGTGCGGCGCGACGGCGGTCGCGCAGCAGGCCGAACACGATCCGCCCGAGCAGCAGGACCCCCGCCGCCAGGCAGCCGGCCACGGCCATCGCCCAGGCGGGACCGCCGTTGTCCGGCACGATCACCGCGACGACGATCCCCAGTGCCAGGCAGGCCAGACCCACCGCGGCCAGCAGGATCTGGTGGGTGACCAGGGCGCCGCCGCTCCACGCGCGCGCCATCCGCGTCGCGCCGTGCAGGTGGAAGGGATCACGGTCCGCATCTGCCATGAGCCCAAGGTACCCCGGCCGGGCCCCGCAAGCAGCCCGCGGGCGGTGATGCCACCGACACTCAGCGCGACCGTTCACGCCTGCCGTGAGCATGCAATTCACCTCCACATTCGGTCCACGAAAAATCCTCGTCCACCCAGCACAACCATCCGCCGGGGACGGGGGTCTCCCACTACATTGAGCGATCCAGGAGCCGTTCGCGGTGCGGGTGTTCGTCCCCCCGCCGAGGACCGGAATACCCAGGGGGCGGAGCCGCCGCCCACTGGAGTCGGAGGCCGGGCTCCGTCCTCCGACGGTACCGCCACGCCGCTCGGCGACCGAGGGGGAACCGTGCCGCATTCCCAGCCCACCACGTCGATTTCCGCCATGCCCATGTCGGCCATGCCCATGTCCGTCGTGCCGATGTCCGTATCACCGTTGTCCGTCCCGTCCGTGTCGCCGGCCTCCTCGGTCTCGTCGAGGGCCGCTTCACCCCTGTCCGTCCCGTTCGGGTCCGCGTGGTCGAGGCCCGTGCCGCCGAGGACCGTGCCGCCGCGGCCCGTGCCGTCCGGGGCCGCCTCGTCGATGTCCACCGCCGCCTTCACCACCGCCCCCGGCGTGCGCGCACCGGCGCCGCCGTTCGCCGGCTGCCAGGGCGAGCCGCACGGCGGACGGGGGCCCGGCGACGCCACCGGGCCCCGGCGGCGCAACGAGGCCGTCGACTGGCTGCGGTTCGCCCCCGTCCAGCCGGTCTTCCGGGCTCGCGCCGCCCAGCGGCTCGCCGTCCTCGCCTACCACGGGGTCACCGACCCCGGCTCGTTCGGCGCCCAGCTCGACCGGCTGCGAAGACTCGCCACCCCCGTCTCCCTCGCCGCCGTCCTCCAGGCCGCCACCGAGCAGCGTCCGCTGCCGCCGCGCAGCGTGCTGGTGACCTTCGACGACGCCGACCGCAGCGTCCTCACCCACGCGCTGCCGGCCCTCGACGCCCGCGGCATCCCGGCCGCCGCGTTCGTCATCTCAGAGCTCATCGGCACCGAGCGGCCGTTCTGGTGGCACGAGGCCGACTTCCTGGCCCGGCACGGCGGCCGGGCCCGCTCGCTCGATTCCGGCCACCCCTCGCAGCTGCTCCCCCGGCTCAAGGCCATGCCCGACCCCGACCGCCGGCGCAGCCTGCACGAGCTGCGGGTCAGCGCCGACCGCCGCCCGCCCGGCCAGGATCAGCTCACCCCCGCCGACCTGCGGGACCTGCGCGACGGCGGCATCGCGATCGGCAACCACACCCAGGGCCACCCGTGCTTCGGGCGCTGCGACGACGACACCGTCCGCGCCGAGATCGCGGGCGCCCACGAGGCCCTCACCCGGTGGCTCGGCGAGCCCCCCATCGCCTTCGCCTACCCCGACGGCGGCCACGACCCCCGCGCCGAGACGGTCCTGCAGGAGCTCGGCTACCGCCTGGGTTTCCTGTCCGACCACCGCCTCGGGCCGCGGGTCCCCTCCCACCCGCTCCAGATCAGCCGGCTCCAGGTCGACTCCACGACCAGCACCCGCCGGTTCGACACGATCCTGTCCGGCCTGGAGCCGGCCTACCGCCGCTGGCGCCGCCGGCCGGTCGGGTAGGGGCCGGTCCGGGCCGTGGCCGCAACGGCCGATGGGCGCCGCGCGGGAAGTCGATTCGATCGACTTGCCGCGCGGCGCCCATCGGCGCTTCGGGTCCTCACCGGTGACCGGAGGCTGCGCTACACCGCCAGGGTCGGGGCCACCAGGGCGCGCGACTCGGCGTAGACGGCGGCGGCCGGCGGGAGGACGGTGGGGACGCCGGCGTGGAGCACCGTCGTCGTGCCCGACCCGATGCGGCTCGGGTCCGCGACGCGGCGCAGCGCCTGGGCGGCGACCGCGTCGGCGGAGCCGTGGAAGGTGAAGCCCGGGGCCGCCGTGGCGGCGACGGCCGCGCGGATGCGGTCCTCGACCAGCTCGTAGTGGGTGCAGCCGAGGACGATCGCGGACGTGCCGGCGGGCGTGCGGGCAGCGGCGTCGGCGATCGCGGCGGTGATCGCGGCGTCGTCGCCGTGCTCGACCGCGTCCGCCAGCCCGGGGCAGGCGACCTCCGTCACGTCCGCCGTGCCCCCGAAGTCGCGGATCAGCCCGCGCTGGTACGCGCTGCCCGTGGTGGCCGGGGTGGCCCAGATGGCGACCGGCCCGCCGAGCGCCGCCGCGGGCTTGATGGCCGGGACGGTGCCGATGACCGGCAGCTCCGGTTCGAGCTCGGCCCGCAGGGTGGCGAGCGCGTGGACGGAGGCGGTGTTGCAGGCGATCACGAGCGCGTCGGGTCCGAGCGCGGCCGCGGCCCGGGCGCAGCCGAGCGCGAGCTCGGTGATCTCCTCGGGCGTGTGCGGGCCCCACGGCATCGAGGCGGGGTTCGAGGACAGCACGAGGTCGGCGTCCGGGCGCAGCTTGCGCAGCGCGGCGGCGGCGGCCAGCAGGCCGATTCCGGAGTCCATCAGTGCGATCTTCACGGGACAGGACTTTAGTCGATCCACCCCTGCGGGCCCGGTGTGCGGCAGACTGCCGGAGTGACCGTCCTGCTGTGGATCGCGGCGTCCTCCCTGCTGGTCTGGCTCTGGCTGGCGTGCTGCCACGGGTCGTTCTGGCGCACCGACGTGCGGCTCCCGCCGCGCCGGCCCCCGGCGCGCTGGCCACAGGCGGCCGTCGTGGTGCCGGCCCGGGACGAGGCGCGGGTGCTGCCGGTCAGCCTGCCGACGCTGCTGGCGCAGAAGTACCCGGGGCGGGCGCGGGTGATCCTGGTCGACGACCACAGCTCCGACGGCACCGGCGCCCTGGCCGCGGAGCTGCGGACCATGGACGGCCTGGAGCTGACCGTCACCACCCCTCCCCCGCTGCCGCCCGGCTGGACGGGCAAGCTGTGGGCGCTGCGGCACGGCGTCGAGCTGGCCGGCCCGGACGCGGAGTACCTGCTCCTGACGGACGCCGACATCGCGCACGGCCCGGACTCGCTCGCCGAACTGGTGGCCGCGGCCGAGAGCAACGGGCTGGACCTCGTGTCCCAGATGGCCCGGCTGCGGGTCGAGACCGGCTGGGAGCGGCTCATCGTGCCCGCGTTCGTGTACTTCTTCGCCCAGCTGTACCCGTTCCGCCGGAGCAACCGCCCCGGCGGACGGACGGCGGCCGCGGCGGGCGGCTGCTCGCTGGTGCGGCGGGAGGCGCTGGAACGGGCGGGCGGCGTGGCCGCCATCCGGGGCGCGGTGATCGACGACGTGTCGCTGGCCCGCGCGGTGAAGGCCACCGGCGGGCGGACGTGGCTCGGCCTCGCCGGGGAGGTGGACAGCGTCCGCCCGTACCCGCGGCTGGAACAGCTGTGGCGGATGGTCTCGCGCAGCGCGTACGCCCAGCTGCGGCACTCGCCGCTGCTGCTGCTCGGGACGGTGCTCGGACTGGCGCTGGTGTACCTGGTCCCGCCGGTGGCGGCGGTGACCGGGCTGCTCGCGGGCGCCCCGGCGATCGCCGTGGCGGGCGGGGCGGCGTGGGGGCTGATGGCCGGCACGTACCTGCCGATGGTCCGGTACTACGGGCAGCCGGCTCCGGCCGTGCTGCTGCTTCCGTTCACGGCGGCCCTGTACTTGCTGATGACGGTGGACTCGGCCGTCCAGCACTGGCGCGGGCGGGGCGCGGCCTGGAAGGGCCGGACGTACTCGCAGCAGGCCTGACGTCGCCGGGCGGGCGGCTGCCTGTGGCCCGGGACTGCCGTCCGTGGCCGGCTCTGCGGTTGATCGCGCGGCTGACGCGGCTGATTCCGCGCGCGACCGGGTGTCGCGGATCCATACTGCTCGGATGGACCGTCAACGGCTCTCCCGTCTCGCCCATGCCCGCCACCCCGTCGCCGCGCCGCTCGCGGACGAGTCGGTGACCCGCCTGCTGGAGCGCGCCACCGGGCACACCGAGGCCGGCCGGATGCTGGACCTCGGCTGCGGGGAGGGCACCTGGCTGGTCCGGGCGCTGGCCGCGCGCCCGCGGTGGCGGGCGGTCGGGGTCGACCTCGACGCGGCCGCGCTGACCCGGGCCCGCGAGACGGCGACCGCGCTCGGCGTGGTGCGCCGGATCGGCCTCCATCACGTCGACGCAAGGGAGTTCGGCTCGGTGGAGCCGTTCGACCTGGTCCTGAACGTCGGTGCGACGCACGCCTTCGGCGGGCTGCTGCCGACCCTGGCCGCCGTTCGCGAGCAACTGGCCCCAGGCGGGCGGGTGTTGATCGGCGAGGCGTTCTGGGAGCGCGAGCCGTCCCGGGCCGCGCTGGAGGGGCTCGGCGCGGACCGGGACGACTACACGGACCTGGCGACCACCACCGACCGCCTGGCCGCCGACGGCTGGACCCCGGTGGACGGGCACGTCAGCAGCCAACAGGAGTGGGATGCCTACGAGTTCTCGTGGACGGGCACGCTCGCCGAGTGGGCGCTCGACCACCCCGACGACCCCGACGCGGCCGCCGCCCGCGAGGCGGCCGACCGGCACCGGGCCGAATGGCTGCACGGCTACCGGGGCACGCTCGGCTTCGTCACCTACCTGCTACGGCGCACCTGAACCCGCCTGCCACTTGCCTCACTTCTGGGTACGCGCGAGGAAGTCGTCGATCAGCGGGGCGATTTCGGGCAGCTTCTCCTCCAGGGCGAAGTGCCCGGTGTCGAGGACGTGCAGCTCGGCGCCGGGGAGGTCGCGCAGGTAGGCGCGGGCGCCGGCCTCGGTGAAGAACGGGTCGTTGCGCCCCCAGACGATCAGCGTGGGCGGCTGGTTGGCGCGCAGCCACTCCTGCCAGTCCGGGTAGAGCTCGACGTTGGAGTGGTAGTCCAGGGCGAGTTCGACCTGGATGTCCTTGCGGCCCGGCTGGTCGAGGAAGTGCTGGTCGAGCGTCCACCCGTCGGGAGCGACCAGGGTCGGATCGCCGGTGCCGCCCTCGTACTGGCTTCGGGTGACCTCCAGGGTGAGGATCGCGCGGGCCCGCTCGGCGGCGCCCTCGACGCCGTGCCGGTTGGCGATGAACTCCCTTGCCTGGTCGGAGAGTCCCTCCTCGTAGGCGTTGCCGTTCTGGACGACCAGGCCGGTGATCCACTCGGGCCGGCGGGTCGCCAGGCGCATGCCGACGGGGGCGCCGAAGTCGAAGACGTACAGCGCGAAGCGGTCGAGGCCGAGCGCGAGGCAGAACCGCTCGACGACGTCGGCGAGGGTGTCGAAGCGGTAGTGGAAGGCGTCGGGCGCGGGGCTGTCGCTGTGGCCGAAGCCGGGGTAGTCGGGGGCGATCAGGCGGTAGCGGAGGCCGAGCGCGTCGAACAGACGGGCGTACTGGTGCGACGCGGACGGGAAGCCGTGCAGCAGCAGGAGGACGGGGGCGTCGGCCGGGCCGGTTTCGCGGTAGAAGACGCGCAGACCGTCGAGATCGACGTGGCGGTGGTGGACGTGCGGGATCGTCAGCTCGCTCATGCTAACCATTAAACAGCATCTTGACGGTTAGGAGGAGGGGTCGCGCTCACTGGCCCCACGTCACCGGCCCGGCGGGAGAAGGGTTTCAGTGCTTGCGGCGCTGCTCCTGCTGGACGAGGTGGTCCAGCACCTCGGGCATCGCGTCGACGCCGCCGGCCTTGCTCGGCGAGGTGCGGTACTCGCCCTGGACGACCACCGTGGGCAGCTCGTTGACGCCGTAGCGGACGAACTGCGCGGCCGCGTCGTCGACCGACCGGGCCACATCGGCGGAGCGGTAGGCGTCGCGGAACTGCCGCGGGTCCACGCCGTGGCGCGCGGCCCAGTCGGTGGCGGCGACCTCGGTGGTGAGGTCGGCCTTGTCGTTGTGCACCGAGCGGAACGCGCTCACCTGCAGGCGCTCGACCAGGCCGAGGCGCTCCAGCGTGTAGTACAGGCGGGCGTGGCCGCGCTGTGCGGCTTCGTCCGGACCGCCCTGCCAGATCGCGGGGACCCGCCGCAGGGCGACGTCCGAGCGGTGCTTGTCCGACCAGGCCTGGAGCGGCTGTTCGAGCTGCTGCGAGTGACCGCAGTCGTACCAGAAGAACTCGACCGCCTCGGTGCGGGCGGCCTCGCGCACCGGCTGCGGGTGGTCGAGCTTCACGTACTGGACGCCCTCGGCGGGCTCGCGGTGGACGGCCGCGCCGGCCTGGACGGGCGACGCGGCGATCCCGGCGGCGACGGCGAGCAGGACGGTGGACCTCAGCAGCGCCTTCGACTTCGGGGGCTTGACGGGCCTGACGGGCTTGACGGACTCGACGGGCTTCGCCGACGCCTCGGGCTTCTCGGGCTTCTCGGGCTTCGCAGGAATCACACCGGGCAGTGTGGCCGTGATGGTTCGTTACCGGCGAGTCGTCGCAGTGCAGGTGGGGCCGGATTCGCCCGATCGGCGTAGCGGAGCGGATGGATGGTGACGCGGGCTGCGGGGGGGTGGGGGGGAGACGGCGGACAACTAACAGATGACAGATAACAGATGTTGAAATCTGTCATCTGTCATCTGTTCGCCGTCACCCGTCTCGCCCGCTCCCGGCTCTCCGCCCACACCTCGGCGACCAGCCGCTGCCAGGCGTCCACGACCGCGCCGAGCTCGAAGTGCGCCAGGGCGTGCTCGCGGGCCGCCGCGCCGAGGCCCGCCCGGTTGCAGGCCAGCACCTTGGCCAGCGCCTCCGCGAGGGCGAGCGGATCCCCCGGGGCGACCAGCGCGCCGGTCGCCCCGTCCCGGACCACCTCCCGCACCCAGCCCACGTCCGTCGCCACCGCCGGCACCCCGGCCAGCGCCGCCTCGATGAGCGCGCCGGGCACGCCCTCGCTGTCGCTCGTCAGCAGCACCGCGTCGGCGGCCCGGTAGAGCGGGACGGGGTCGGGCAGCGCGCCGAGGAAGTGGGCCCGGGCGGCGGCCGGGTGCCGGGCCAAAACCTCCCGCAGCGGGCCGTCCCCCGCGACGGCGAGCCGGACGTCCGGCAACCGGTCGAGCACGTCGAGCGCGAGGTCGAGCCGCTTCTCGGGGGCGATCGCGCCGATCCACGCCACCAGCAGGACGTCCGCGGGCAGCCCGAGCGCGCGCCGGGCGGCCCGCCGCTCGTCCCTCCCCTCCGCGGGCGGATAGCTCTCGGCCGCACGGGAGTTGGGGATCACCCGCACCTTGCCGTCGGGTAGCCGGAAGTGCTCCTCCAGAACGGTCCTGGCCTCGTCGGTGAGCGTGGTGACGGCCGCCGCCCGGTGCAGGAGGGTGCTGCCGCGCAGCCGGCGCAGCGCCGTCCCCGTCCAGTAGCGGGGGTGGCCGACGGACACGTAGACGAACGGCGTGCGGGTCCCGGCCAGGGCGAGGGCGCAGGCGGCGAGGGTGTCGGAGCCGTGGGCGAGGACGACGTCGGCGGCGCGCGCGGCGGAGCGCAGGGCCAGCAGCGTGGACGGACGCAGCCGGCCCGGGCCGAGGACGGTCGCGGTGCGCGCGCCGGGGGCGTCAGGCGCGAAGGGCGGGTACTGCGGGTGCTGCGGGTGCTGCGCGTGCTGCGGGGGGAACGAGGGGAGCGACGGGAGCGAGGACGTGGACGGCGCCCCCGGACGGGCCGGCGCCAAGGGCTCGTGGGCCGCGCTCGACGCCTGCGGGCGCCCACCGGGCGGTATCTCCCCCGCCCCGGGGCCGTGGTCCGGCGCGCCGTCCGCCCGGCGCTCGACCCGCTGCCCGGACCTCCCACCCGGGCGGGAGCGGGTACCGGGGTTCGGCGCGAGGGCCATCAGGGCGGAGGACTGGCCCCGACGGCGCATCTCGTAGTGGAGGTCCCGGGCGAAGTTCTGGGCGCCGCTGCGGCGCGAATCGCTGATCAGGTGCAGGATGCGGGGACGGGTTTCGGCCGGGTCGGCCGACGAATCGCACGTGTCGTCGGGCATGGCACCGACCTTGGCACAGCGTCACGCGCGCGACAGCCCCTTCGCACCACCCGGTGGTGGTCCGTGCGCCCGCGCTGATACTCCCGGCGTGCGCTGGCAGCCCGCCGTCGTGCGCCGGATGCGACCGCTGTGCGCCCCGGGTTCGCCCCGGTGGTCGGCCCGGCGTTCACCCCACCGTCCCGCCCCGGCAAACGCCGTGTGGCCGCAGTGGAGCGCCGTGTGGCGTTCCCCTGGCGCGTAATTCCTGGCGGGTCGCGCGGGCCACCTGCGATGCTGATCGGCAGTCAGGGCGCCTCCGGCACGGGAGAACGGAGGCGCCCGGTGAAGGGCGGGGGTGGCCTGTGCACGTGCTTCAGGTGATCGACGACGTCAGCCGGCTCGGCGCGGCCGGACGGTCCCTGCTCGCGATGACGCCCCGACTGGTGCGCGCGGGCGTCAGTTTGGACGTCGCCTACCTCCACGACGCGCCCGGCGGCTGTCAGGCCGAGCTCACCGGGGCGGGTGCCGCCGTGTTCGCCGTCGGCCGCCCGGGCCGAACCGCCACCGCGGCCGCGCTGCACCGGCTGATCCGCGAGCGCCGTCCCGACCTCGTCCACACCACCCGCCACGCCGGGGACCGACGCTCCGACCTGCTCGCCCGCGCCGCCGCCCTCGCCGCCAGGACGCCGGTGGTCACCAGCCTGGCCGATCCGCCGCCCGGCGCGGCGGGGGCCGCCGGGCGCGGCCCGTCCCAGGCGCTGGACGCCGCGACCGCCCGGGGCACCCGCCGCTTCCACGCCCTCACCCGGTACGTCGCGGCGACGACGGCGCAACACCTCCGCGTGCCCCGCCGACGGATCGACGTCGTCCCGCGCGGACGCGACCCGGAACTTCTCGGCACCGCGACTCCCGAGCGCCGGGCCACCGTGCGTGAGGCGCTGGGTCTGCCCGGGGACGTGCCCGTCGTACTCGCCGCCGCCGGCCAGTACCACCACAAGGGCCTGGACGTGCTGCTCCACGCCTGGCCCGCGATCCGCCGCGCGGAGCCGGCGGCCGTCCTGCTGCTCGCGGGCGCCGACGGCCCGGAGACGGCGCTGTTGCGCGCGCTCGCCGACGCCACCGACGCCGGTGACGTCCGGTTCCTCGGGGCACGCGCGGACGTCGCCGACCTGATGGCCGCCGCCGACGCGGTCGCGGTGCCCGCCCGGCGGGACGGTCAGGGCGGTGCGGCGATCGAGGCGATGGGCGTCGGCACGCCGCTGGTCTGCACGGACCTGCCCGGCCTGCGCGAGACCGTCGGCTCCGAGGACTACGCCCGGCTCGTCCCGCCGGAGCGGCCCGCCGACCTCGCGGCGGCGATCGCCGACACCCTCGCGCACCGGTCGGCCGCCCGCTCGCGGGCGACGGCGGCCCGGGCACGCTTCCTCACCTCGTTCACACTGCACCAAGTGTCTTCCCAGATGGTCGAGTTCTACGAACGCTCCCTGCGCGTGCGACCGGCGTGAGGGACGACGGAACGCGGAGCACGAGCGCGCGGATCCGGATCACCGGGGCCCGGACGGCGCCGGCCGCGCCGGATCGGCCCGTACGCGGAGCGCCCGCGCGCCGACCGCGTACGGCCCGCTCCCGCCCACGGCCCGTTACGCGGTTCGGGTGAACGCGGTTGGACC
This sequence comes from Streptomyces sp. SP17BM10, assembly GCF_036322405.1. Lineage (NCBI taxonomy): Bacteria > Bacillati > Actinomycetota > Actinomycetes > Kitasatosporales > Streptomycetaceae > Streptomyces > Streptomyces sp. SP17BM10. Next base: position 52,756 of record NZ_JAQYXB010000531.1, read on the forward strand.
TCGACCCCGAACGGTCGGCAGGATGTCCGGCCGGGGCGCCTCCGGGTACCCCATCTCCCCCTCCCCCGTATGGATTTGGAGTACCCGGTGTTCAAGGGATTCCGCAGCTTCCTGCTGCGCGGAAACGTGGTGGACCTCGCGGTCGGCATCGTGATCGGCGCGGCCTTCACCGCCGTCGTCACCGGGTTCGTCACCGCATTCCTCACCCCGCTCATCGGGGTCGCGACCGGCGCCGTCGGCGACTTCACCCAGAAGACCTTCGAGGTCGCGGGCACCCGCTTCCCGTACGGCGTCTTCGTCAACGCGCTGATCGGCTTCGTCCTGATCGCCGCCGTCATCTACTTCGTCGTGGTGGTCCCGGTCGGCAAGCTGCAGGCCCGGTTCGAGGCCGCCCAGCCGGCGCCGGCCGCCAAGGTCGACTGCCCGGAGTGCCTGAGCGCGATCCCGGCCGCGGCGCGGCGCTGCTCGTTCTGCACCTCCGAGGTCGCCGGCCACCCCGGGCTCCCGGCGCAGGCCCAGGCGCTGCAGTCGCATTGACGGGGCCTTTATCCCCGAAACATTCACGAGCCCCCGCCGGACCGTCGGCGGGGGCTCGGACGCGCCCGCGCACGCCCCGTCCGTAAAAGTTTCTCCGCCAGGCCCACCGGCCTTCACCGGCCAGTCACCACAAGGCCGCGCGAGCCGTGCGTCCGGGCGGTGTTCGACCGCTGACGGGGTGTCGAAGTTGTCCGGAACTGAACGCCAGTATGTCCGTTCTTACTACTTTCGAAACCTTTGTGCGAGCGAAGACTGTGTAAACACTCGAACTGCTCCCCCTCCCGCTCTCCTCAGCAGGCGCATTGTGGGCTTACCGTATGCCCCATGACCTCGCCCCGCTCCTACGACGGAGTCGGCTACCCCTCTCCGTCCTTCTCCTCCGGCACGCCGATTTACGACAGCCTTGTCGCCGAACGCGGTGTCCCGCAGATCGCCCCCATCAACGTGCCGGCCGCCCTGCCGCCGGCCCTGTCGTCCGGGTACGGATCAGGCCTCGGCCCGTCCTACGACAACCGGTACGGCGCCGGCTACGAGAGCGCCGCCTCCCACCTCCCCGCCCTGCCGCCGGCCCGCCTCGCCCTCGGCCCCGGCCCGAGCAGCGCCCCCTCCGCCGGGCCCGCCACGGCGTACATCCCGGCGCAGTCCGCGCCGGCGTACGCCTCCGCGCCCCAGCCGACCGTCCCCGGCTACGGCGGCCCCCAGGCGTACCAGCGGCCGCAGCCGCCGGCGCCCGGTTTCGCCCAGACCGCGAGCGGCGGTTACCAGCCGTCCGGCGGCCAGAGCTTCGGCGGCCAGAACACCTTCGTCGGTGGCCAGGGCGGCCAGCAGACGTTCGGTGCCCAGCCGATCGGCGGCCCGGGCGCGTTCGGCCCCGGCCAGCCGGGCCAGCAGCACGGCGGCCCGCAGAGCTTCGGCGGCCAGCAGTCGTTCAACGGCTCCGGCCAGACCGGCCCCGGCTTCCCCGGCCAGGACCAGTCGTTCGGCGGCGCGCAGCTGCGCCCGGCCATGGCCCCGGTCGCGCCGGTGCGCCCGATGCAGCCGCAGCGCCCGGGCCCGTACGGCGAGCCCGGCCAGTTCCAGCAGAACGGCTACCAGCCGCAGGGCCAGGGCTACTGAGCCACTGACCTCCCAGGGCCGATCCCCCCACGCGGCCCGAACCCGCACCACCTGAGTACCACCCGGCGCCCCCTGAACGCCGGGCGAACGGAGAAACGGGTCATCCACGGACCGCCCGGAACGCCCCCCACGGCGTCCGGGCGGTCCGTGCGCGTTCAGGCCGGTGCGCGGTCAAGGAGGCGTACGGACCGGGCACGCGGAAGGGGCGCACCAGGAGGCGCACACGCGGACACCCGGGCGCGTCCTGGGAGGTGCGCGCACGCACGGGGGGCGTCCGACCGGAGCGATCGCGGCTGGCAGGATGGGGGGATGCAGCTCTCCGGACTCCACGTCTACCCCGTCAAGTCCATGTACCGCGTGAGCCCCGACAGCGTCTCCGTCGAACCCTGGGGCCTCGCCGGAGACCGCCGCTGGATGCTCGCCGACCCCACTGGGCGCTTCGTCAGCCAGCGCGAGAACCCCGCCCTCGCCCGGATCCGCACCGGCCTCGGCCCGGACGGCGCGCTCACCCTCACCTCCCCAGGCGGCGACCGGATCGAGATCGCCGCCCCCGCCGTCACCGCCGGCGACCCGCTCGCCGAGGTCGAGGTCTGGGGCACCCGCTTCCGCGCCGCCGAGGCACCCAAGGAGGCGCACGAGTGGATCGCCGAACACCTCGGCGAGTACCGCCTGGTGCACCTGGACGACCCGCACGCCCGGCCCGTCGACCCGGAGTACGGCGAGCCCGGCGACACCGTCTCGATGGCCGACGGGTACCCGCTGCTGCTCACCACCACCGCCTCCCTCGCCCGCCTCAACGAACTCGTCGCCGCCGCGCACCCCGACGGACACGAGACGCTGCCGATGGAACGTTTCCGCCCCAACGTCGTGGTCGACGGCAGCGAGCCGTGGGCCGAGGACGGCTGGCGCCGGATCCGGATCGGCGAACTGACCTTCCGGGTCGTCAAGCCCTGCGGCCGCTGCGTCGTCACCACCACCGACCAGGAGACCGGCGAGCGCCGCGGCGCCGAACCGCTGCGCACCCTCGCCAAGCACCACCGGCTGCGCAAGCAGGCCGCGTTCGGCATGAACCTCATCCCCGAGCGCCCGGCCACCGTCACCGACCATGTCACCGGCGAGGTCACCGGCCACGTCACCGGCGACGTCCTCGGCGTGCTGCGGCTCGGCGACGAGGTCGAGGTCCTGGAGGACGGCCGGCAGTGGTCGGTCGACTCCCGCGCCTGAGCGGAGCACGGCCGCACGCGCTCCCGCGCACACCACGCGTCCCACCGCCCCCACCGCCCCCACCGCCCCCACCGCCCCCACCGCACAACTCCCGCTCCGGAACCAGGAGTGTGTGCGCTCGTTGAAACCGGTGGGCGGAACATGTGGTGAAGACGGGATCCGCCGGTGCCCGCACGATCGCGGGCACCGGCCGGAGCACCCCCGCGGGCGCGCTACGGTGGGCGGACGGCCCGCGCACCCCCGCGCGCACGGCCCGATGATCGCCGGCTCGACGAAGGTGGGGACGACAGACCGTCATGGCTGAGCACAGGGTCCGGGTCACCCAGGACAGCGCATCCCGCTGGCGGCGCCGCGCCGGCGAGTACGACACGCTCGCGGAGGCCCTCGCCGCCGCCGAACCGGGCGACACCGTGACCGTCCGCCCCGGCACCTTCCACGAGAACGTGCTCCTCGACAAGCCCGTGACGATCGTTCCGGCGCAGGGCCCCGGCACCGTCCGCATCGACCCGCCGTCCGGCGTGCCGCTCACCGTCACCGCCGCGGCCACCGTCCGCGACCTCGTCGTCGAGGGCGGCGACAGCTCCGTGCCCGCCGTCCTCGTCACCGGCGCCCAGGCCACGCCCTCCTTCAGCGGCTGCCGCGTGGAGAGCCGCTCCGCCAGCGGGTTCGAGATCACCGGCGGCGCCCGCCCCACCCTGCGCGGCTGCGTCGTCACCAACCCCGGCGGCCTCGGACTGCGGCTGCGCGGCGAAGGCACCGCCGCCGCGTTCGAGGACTGCGAGGTCGCCACCGCCGCCCAGGCCGGACTCGCCGTCCTCGGCGGTGCCACCGCCGCCCTCGAACGCTGCCGCGTCCACCACACCGCCGGCGCGGGCGTCCTGCTCTCCGACCCCGGCAGCGCCGCCGAACTGACCGGCTGCGAGATCTACGAGATCCGCGGCAGCGGCGTCCAGGCCGAGGCCCAGGCCGGCGGTCGGCTCGTCGACTGCGAGATCCACCGCGTCACCGGCAACGGTCTGACGCTCGACGGCGAGGCCGAACTCACCCTCACCGGCTGCCGCGTGCACGACCTGCCCGAGAACGGCGCCGACCTGCGCGGCCGCGCCCGGCTCACCCTCTCCCACAGCACCGTGCGCGACTTCGGGCGCGGCGCGCTCTCCGTCTGGGACCAGGGCACCGAGGCCGTCGCCGAGTCCAGCCAGATCCACGGCTCCACCGGCGAGTACCCGGCGCTGTGGGTCAGCGACGGCGCCCGGCTCACCCTCACCGACTGCGCCCTGCACGACCTGCCCGACGCCCTGTTCGTCCTCGACCGCGACTCCGCCGCCACCGCCGACCGCTGCTCGTTCAGCCGGATCCGCAGCTCGGCGGTCTCCGTCAGCGGCGGCGCCGAGATCACGCTGACCGCCTGCCGGGTCCAGGAGGCCGGCACCGGACTGTGGTTCCGCGACCACGGCAGCGGCGGCGTCCTCACCGACTGCGAGATCTCCGATGTCGCCACCGGCGTCATCGTCACCAAGGGCGCCGACCCGGTGCTGCGCGACTGCACCGTCCGCGCCAGCACCGACGCCGGCGTGTACGTCTCGGCCCAGGGGCGCGGCACTTTCGAGGACTGCCGGGTCTCGCACGGCAAGGGCTTCGGCTTCCACATCATCGACGGCTGTCGCAGCCAACTCCTGCGCTGCCGGGCCGAACAGAACGAACGGGCGGGCTTCGAGTTCTCCGAACCGGGCCCGGTCGCCGAGGGCTGCACCTCCGACGACGTCGGGCCGGCAGCCGGCACGGCGCCGGGGTCCGGGGCCGGGTCCGCTTTCGGATCCGCCTTCGGGTCCGCTCTCGGGACGGCGGCCGGTACAACGGACGTACCCGCGCCGCGCTCCGCCCAACTGACGTCCGCCGTAACGGCGTTGGCCCTCCCCACCGCCATGCCCGAGATCGCGCCCATCCCCGACTGCCGGCCCGCCGACGAGGCCCTCGCCGAACTCGACTCGCTCGTCGGCCTCGCCACCGTGAAGCAGGAGGTGCGCACCCTCATCGACCTGATCTCGGTCGGCCGGCGCCGCCGCCAGGCCGGCCTCAAGGCCCCCTCCCTGCGCCGGCACCTCGCCTTCACCGGCGCCCCCGGCACCGGCAAGACCACCGTCGCCCGCCTCTACGGCGAGATCCTCGCCTCCCTCGGCGTGCTCCAGCGCGGGCACCTCGTCGAGGTCGCCCGCGTCGACCTCGTCGGCGAACACATCGGCTCCACCGCGATCCGCACCGCCGCCGCCTTCGACCGCGCTCGCGGCGGTGTCCTCTTCATCGACGAGGCGTACGCGCTCGCCCCCGAGGACGGCGCCCGCGACTTCGGCCGGGAGGCGATCGATACCCTGGTCAAGCTCATGGAGGACCACCGGGACGAGGTCGTCGTCATCGTCGCCGGCTACACCGCAGAGATGGAACGCTTCCTCTCCGCCAACCCCGGTGTCTCGTCCCGCTTCTCACGGACCATCAGTTTCCCAGATTATTCGGCGGACGAACTCCTCGAAATCGCCCGCGCGCAGTGCGCCGAGCACGAATACGCCCTCACCGAGGCCACTGAGGACGCGCTGCTGCGCCACTTCGCCACGATCGAGCGCGGCCCCAACTTCGGCAACGGGCGCACGGCCCGGCAGGTCTTCGAGACGATGGTCGAACGGCACGCGATGCGCGTCGCCCAGCTCGCCGATCCGTCGACCGAGGAACTCCAGATCCTCGTCCCGGCCGATCTTCCGGCGGCCCGCGTTTTCTGACATCACGTCACATTCGTTGGCTCCTGTACGTGATACCACCGGACGGCACGGAGGTCGGCGACGGCGGGCACGTACGGGGTGGCGAGCCTCCAGTGAGGCGGGATCCCAACAGGTCTCGCTCCACCTCGCGAACACCGCCCAGGCCGCGCCCCCGACCGCGACCAAGGCGCCGGCGCCGGCGCCGGACACCCTCACCTCGGCCGGCCGGAACGCCCATTTCCTCGAGTGACGGTAGCGGCGGGAAGGAACTCGCCGACCGCACGGGCCCGTTGGGGGTTGCATGAGCATGCTTCTGACGGGCGCGGCTGGTGGGTTGCTGTTACCGACCGGCCTGGTGGTCCTGTTCTTCCTCGGCGCCGTGGTGCGGAAGCTGAGAGCCCATCCGGCGGAGGGCCGTGTGCGGGGCGCGGGCGCGACGGCGACCGAGGAACTGCACGCGCTGCTCTACCCGGGCAAGCGTGTGCAGTTGGCGCAGCGGCGCATCGAGCTGGTGCTGCGGGACGACGAGCACGACGGCGCTCCGAAGCAGACCGCGATCGACCTCTCCGGCGGGCGCGCGGTGATCCGGCGGGGCGGGGGCCCAGCGGGGTGGCGGGGAGCGGCTCCCCCACGTGACGGGCGACGACCGACGACTGACAGATAACAGATTTCGAAATCTGTTATCTGTCAGCTGTCATCTGTTCGCCCTACCCCGTCACCCCGTCCAGGCCCCGCCCGCGAGGAACGACTCCAGGACGGCCCGGTACGGCGCGATGTCGATCCGCTCTCCGGCCAGCCAGTCGTCGGAGTAGTACTTGTCCAGGTAGCGGTCGCCCGGGTCACAGATCAGGGTGACGACGCTGCCGTGCCGGCCGGCCTCCCGCATCTCGGCGACGATCTTCAGCGCGCCCCACAGTCCCGTCCCGGTGGAGGCGCCCGCCTTCTTCCCGAGCACCTGCTCCAGCACCCGCACCGCTGCGATCGACGCCGCGTCCGGCACCTTCATCATCCGGTCGATCGCGCCGGGCACGAAGCTGGGCTCCATCCGGGGCCGCCCGATGCCCTCGATCCGCGACCCGCTCGCGCACACCGCGTCCGGGTCGTGGTCCACCCAGCCGTCGAAGAAGCAGGAGTTCTCCGGGTCCGCGACGCAGATCCGGGTGTCGTACTGCATGTAGTGGACGTAGCGGGCGATGGTCGCCGAGGTGCCGCCCGTCCCGGCCGTCGCGACGATCCAGGCCGGCTCCGGGTGCGGCTCCAGCTGAAGCTGGGCGAAGACCGACTCGGCGATGTTGTTGTTGCCCCGCCAGTCGGTGGCGCGCTCGGCGTACGTGAACTGGTCCATGTAGTGGCCGCCGGTCTCCTCGGCGAGCCGCGCGGACGCCTCGTACACCTCGTCCGAGCGCTCCACCAGATGGCACTCGCCGCCGTGGAACTCGATCAGGTCGATCTTGGCCTGGCTGGTGCTCTTGGCCATCACCGCGATGAACGGCACCCCGACGAGCTGCGCGAAGTACGCCTCGGACACGGCCGTGGAACCGCTGGACGCCTCGATCACCGGCTTGCCCGGGCGGATCCACCCGTTGCAGAGCCCGTAGAGGAAGAGCGAGCGGGCGAGGCGGTGCTTGAGTGAGCCGGTCGGGTGGGTGGACTCGTCCTTGAGGTACAGGTCGATCCCCCACTGCGCCGGCAGCGGGAAGCGCAACAGGTGGGTGTCGGCGGACCGGTTGGCGTCGGCCTGGACCTTGCGCACCGCTTCCTTGAGCCAGACCCGGTAGTCCGCGTCGGAGCGGTCGACGTCGACGGTCGGCTCGATGCCGCGTCCGCCGCCCGGCGCGATGCCCGGTTCGGCGCCCAGCTCGGTGCTCATGGTCACTCTCCTCGTCTTGACCCCCCACTGCTCACTACGAGTGTATGAGAGTCACGATAAGTAACCATTTCCGGAGCGCCAGCTTCCGCTTATCCCTGCCCCCTCAATTCCCCTCCCGCGCCCTCAGCCCACCTGCACCGACTGCGGATCCGCCAGGTACGGCCGCCACGCCAGTTCCGCCGCACCGGCGAGCGCACTGTCCGCCAGCTCCGCGCCGACGATCGGCACCCGTCCGCTGCGCCCCCACAGACAGCGCTCGGCGACGACTGCGCGCAGCCGCTCGGGCGCCGCCTCCAGCAGGTCGAGGTGCAGGCCGCTGAGCACGACGCGGTCCGGATTGAGGATGTTGGCGACGCCGGCCAGCCCGAGCCCGAGCCGGTCGATGACGTGCTCGACCGCGGCCCGCGCCGACTCGTCGGTCGCCGCGGCCCGGCACAGCTCGCGCGCCTGGTCGAGCACCGGGCGCCCCGGCTCGGGGGCGAGCCCGGCGGCGGCGAACAGCGCGTCGGGGTCGGTCTCCGCGTTGAGGCAGCCGCGGTTGCCGCACACGCAGGGCCGGCCCTGCGGATCCACGGTGAGGTGGCCGACCTCCAGCGCGAGCCCGGCACTGCCGGTGTGCAGCCGCCCGTCGATGACCAGCGCACCACCGACGCCGCTGTGCCCGGACGTGACGAGGAGCAGGTGACGGGCACCCCGTCCGGCGCCGTGGCGGTACTCGGCGAGCGCGGCGAGGTTGGCGTCGTTGGCGATGGCGGTCGGCAGCGGGTCGAGCGCGTTCGGGCCGTGGTCGGCGCGGCCGACCTCGACGTCGTACAGGTCCGCCACGGGCGTGCCGCTCGGCCAGGCGAAGTGCAGGGCCGCGAGCGCGGTGCCGTCCGGCTCCGTGACCGGGTTCGGCAACGCGAGCGCGGCACCGAGGCAGCGACGGCCGGTGGAGCGGGCGAGCTCGGCGCCCGCCTGGGCGACGGCGCGCAGCATCCGGACCGGGTCGGTCGCGGCGGGCAGCGGCAGGTGGACCGGCGGGTCGAGGAGCCCCCCGAGCCCGGCCAGCGTGACGCTCAGCCCGTCTGTGTGGATCTGTCCCGCGATCACCACGGGGCCCTGCGGGTCGATCGCGAGCCGGTGCGACGGACGCCCGCGCCCGCCACCCGCGGGACGGGAGTCGACCGTGATCAGGCCCAGTGCCTCCAACTCCGCCGTGACGGCGCCGGCGGTCGCGCGCGTGACGTCCAGCGCCCGTGTGAGCGCGGAACGAGTCGGCGTCTGACCGGTGTGGATGAGCGAGAGCGCGGGGCCGAGCAGCGTCCGACCGCGGTCGGGGGCGGCACGGCGGTGGGCATCGCGCTGCGCCTCGGAGTCGGCCCCGGGGCCCGGCTTCGGACTTGATGATGAGAGCTGCACAAGCCTATTGTGACTTTGTGCCGCTTCGAAACAAAATCCGTGCCTCTGCCCCCACCACCCCGGACACCCACCAGTCTCGCAGCACACCCCCGCGAACGGACAGCACCTGGAGCCCGGCTCGCCTCGCGCTCACCGCGTTCTTCGCCGTCGACGGCTTCCTCTTCGCCACCTGGGTGGTCCGGATCCCGGACGTCCGCAGCCAGGTCAGCGCCTCGCACAGCGCCCTCGGGCTCGCCCTGCTCTGCCTCTCGATCGGCGCCGTCCTCACCATGCCGGTGGTCGGCCGGCTCTGCCTGCGGTACGGCTCGCGGCCGGTCACCGTCGGCTCACTCGCCCTGCTCAGCCTCGCCGTGCCGCTGCCCGCGCACACCCACTCGGTGGCCGCGCTCGGCGGCGTCCTGCTGCTGTTCGGCGCCGGGTACGGCGGCGCGAACGTCGCCATGAACAGCGCCGCCGTCGACCTGGTCGCGCAGCTCCGGCGGCCCGTCATGCCCAGCTTCCACGCCGGGTACAGCCTCGGCGGCCTGGTCGGCGCGGGCGTCGGCGGGCTCCTCGCCGTCACGCTCAGCGCCTCCTGGACGCTCGCCCTCGGCGGGCTGCTCGGCCTCGTGATCACGGCGGCGGCCGGCGTCGTCCTGCTGCGCAGCCCGGACGCGCCGCAGGTCGCGGGAGGGAGCAGCGCGAACGGGACCGGTGGCGCCGCGCCGCGCGCCGGGCTGATCGTCGTCCTGCTCGGGCTCACCGCCCTGTGCACCGCGTACGGAGAGGGAGCGATCGCCGACTGGACGACGCTCCACCTCACCGACGACGTGCACGCGAGCGCCGGAACGGCTGCCGCGGGGTACGCGGCGTACGCGTTCGCGATGACCAGCGGGCGGGTCGGCGGCACCTGGCTTTCCATCAGGCTCGGGCAGACCCGGCTGATGTTCCTGGGCGGCCTCACCGCGGCGGTCGGCATGCTGGTCGCCGCTCTCGCGCCGTCAGTCCCGCTCGCCATCGGCGGGTTCGTCCTGGTCGGCCTCGGGCTCGCCAACCTGTTCCCGCTCGCCATCGCCCGGGCGGGCACGGCCGGCGGCCCGCAGGGCGTCGCGCTCGCGTCGACGCTCGGGTACGGCGGGATGCTGATCGGGCCGGTGGTCATCGGCTTCCTCGCCGACGCGGCGGGCCTTCCGCTCGCCCTCACCACCGTCGCGGTCGCGGCGGCGGCAGGGGCGCTCCTGCCGCTGACGGTGCGGCGGCGCTGATGGCGGACGGCCGGCAGCCGGCGGCGAACAGATGACAGATGACAGATGACAGATGTTGAAATCTGTCATCTGTCGGCCGTCCGCCGCCACCCACCCCACCCGCAGCGGCAGCGGCAGCGGCACCGGCAGCACAGCCAGCGTCAGTGGCATGATGCCGCCCATGACGACCACCGGGCGGATCCAGACACTCCGGGCGAGCGAGCGCCCGGCCACGGCATGGCTCAACGGGGGCGGAGTGACCCGGGAGGTCGCCGGCTTCCCCGTCGGGGCCGGGTTGGACGGCTTCGAGTGGCGGGTCAGCCTCGCGGACGTCGCCACCGCCGGTCCCTTCTCCCCGTTCCCCGGCATCGACCGGGTGATCACCTTGGTCGAAGGCCCGGGGATGGTGCTCACGGTCGACGGCGCCGAGCACCGCATCGACGAGCCCTACCGGCCGTTCGCCTTCCCGGGCGACGCCACCACGGACTGCCGCCTGCTCGCCGGACCGGTGGTCGACTTCAACGTGATGACCCGTCGCGGCGAGGTCACCGCCGAGGTCGCCCTCGCGACCGCTCCCGGGTCCGCGTCCGCCGACGTGCCACCGGGTGGTTCCGTCCTCGTGGTCTGCCTCGCCGGCTCCGTGAGCGTCGACGCCTCAGCCGACGCAACGACCGACGCCACGGCCGACGTCCCCGATGCCACCGCCACCGACCTCGCCCGCTACGACGCCGCCCTGCTCCAGCACCCCGGCTCCTTCCGGCTCCAGCCCGACGGCGTCACCGCCGTCATCACCTTCCGCCCCGCCACCTGACCGCACTCCGCAGTACGCGTCAGGCATCAGGCATCAGGCATCAGACGTCAGGCCGAATCGCCCGGCAGCCGCAGGTCCCACCCCACCAGGGCGCGGAGCTGTTCCGCCGTCACACCGTCCGGCACGGGCTGCGGCGGCTCGTGCCGCAGCGGCGGCTGCCACCCGTCCTCGACCGTCCAGCGGCGCACGACCTTGGCCGGCGCGCCCGCGACGACGCTGTGGTCGGGCACCTCGCCGCGCACCACCGCACCCGCCGCCACGACCACGTTCCGGCCGATCCGGGCGCCCGGCAGGATCACCGCCCCGGTGCCGATCCAACTGCCCGAGCCGATCTCGACGGGCTCGTTGCGCGGCCATTGCTTGCCGATCGGCAGGTCGGTGGCGCGGTACTCGTGCGCCTGGTCGGAGATGTAGACACCGGGCCCGGTCCACACGTCGTCGCCGAGGACGATCGACTGGTGCCCGACGATGTGGCTGTCGCGGCCTATCACGCAGCCGCCGCCGATCCGCACGATCGGTTCGGGCCCGAGGTCGAGGCCGGGCAGGAAGCCGGCACTGATGGTGACCCGTTCGCCGATGATCGAGAACGGTCCGATCGTGATCCACTGTTCGTTGAACACCGCCCCGAGCGGGAACGCGAGCGTCGTCCCGTCCCCCAACTCGCCGAAGCGGTAGGGGCCGGGGTTCCGGTTGCTGACCGCACCGGTCCGCTGCACCCAGCGCCAGCCCCGGTGGACGAGGCGTCCGGCCGCGCGCCGGCCGCCGGCCCGGACGGCGGAGACGAGGGAACGGGTTTTCGGCATGCGCTCACGTTACCGGCCCGTAGGGTCCGTCCGGCCGCCGGGCGGCCAACATCACACCCGGCCCGCACGCCACACCCGCACCACCCCCGCCCGCCACGCCGTCCTACCCCTCGCCAGGCCACACCCACCCCGCCGCTCAACCCCCGGAGCCAGCACGCGAACAAACCCCCGGCACGATGTCCGCCGACCGTGGAACACTCCGGATCATGGACATCTCCGAGCACATCGACGCCCTGCGCCTCGAAGGCGCCCTGCTGGCCGACGCAGCCTCCCGCGCCGGCCTCACCGCACCCGTGCCGACCTGCCCGGACTGGCAGGTCGCCGACCTCCTGCGACACATCGGCACGGTCCACCGCTGGGCCGCCGCCCACCCCGCCAAGGGCCTGCGGGAGCCGCTCGCCCTGGACGGCGGGAGCGAGCCGGTCGGCCCGGTGCCGTCCGACGCGGCGCTGCTCGACTGGTACCGCGAGGGTCACGCCGCCCTGGTGGACACGCTGGTGGCCGCCCCCGCCGACGTGGTCTGCTGGTCCTTCCTGCCCGCGCCCAGCCCGCTGGCGTTCTGGGCCCGCCGCCAGGCGCACGAGACGGCCATCCACCGCCTCGACGCCGACGCGGCGGCCGGCACCGAGGGCCCGCGGGCGGACACCGACCTCGCCCTGGACGGCGTCGACGAGCTGCTGCGCGGTTTCCTCGTCCGCCCGCGCTCGCGGCTGCGCAGCGAGGAGCCCCGCACCGTCCTGGTCCGGGCCACCGACGGCCCCGGCGCCTGGCGGGTGACGATCAGCCAGGAGCCCGTGGTGACCGTCACCGCGGACGCGCCGAACGACCCCGTCTCCAGGGCCGAACCCGCCGAGCCCGCCGACCTCACCATCGCCGGCCCGGCCCACGAGCTCTACCCGCTGCTCTGGAACCGCGTCCCGGCCGACCGCGCCGGAGCCACCACGTACACCGGCGACCAGGACCTACTGCGCCTGTGGCGCGAGACTGCCGGCATCGGCTGAGAACCGAACCCCAGGTACCGGCCCTGAGAACCGAACCCTGAGGGCCGGCCGCTCGGGGAAACGGCCCGACGCGTCAGCGCACCCAACGCGCGGGCCGCTTCTCCAGGAACGCCCGCATCCCCTCCTGCGCCTCGTCGGACCCGAACAGTCGCGCCGACAGCTCCACCAGCTCGTCCGCGTCGCGCTCGAAGGAGCGCACGACCTCGGCGTTCGCCAGCCGCTTGGACTGCGCGAGCCCCTGCGGCGAGCCCTGGCGCAGCGCGTCCACCAGTTCCTTCAGCGCGGTGCCGGTGTCCTCGGCGGACGCCGTGGCGCGGGTGATCAGCCCGATCCGCGCGGCCTCGGCGGCGTCGAAGACCTCGCCGGTGAGGTAGTAGCGGGAGGCGGCGCGCGGGTCGAGCTTGGGGCGCAGCGGCAGGGAGATGACGGCCGGCGCGAGGCCGAGCCGGACCTCGGTGAACGCGAAGGTGGCGGCCGGTCCGGCGAGGGCGAGGTCGGCCGCGCCGACGAGGCCGAGGCCGCCGGCGCGCACGTGTCCGTCGATCACGGCGATCACCGGCTTCGCGCAGTCCACGATCGCCCGCTGGAGCTCGACCAGGCCGCGCGGGCCGACCGTCGGGTCCGCGCCGGTGGCCTCGGAGAGGTCCGCGCCCGCGCAGAACACCTTTCCGGTGTGCCCGAGCACCACCGCCCGGACGTCCGGGTCGGCCGCGGCGAGCGCCAGGCCGGCATGCAGTTCGGCCATCAGGCGGGTGGAGAGCGCGTTGCGGTTGTGCGGCGAGTCGAGGGTCAGGGTGGTGACGGCGTCGGCGGTGCTGACGTGGACGAACGGCGCTTCGCTGGTCATCGGCGGGGCCTGCTTTCCGGCTGAGGGTGGGTCGGACCGCGGGTGCCGGCCGGGGTGCCCGGACGGCGCCGGCACGACTCTGGCACGCTCACCCGCCCCTCGGCCAGAGCCACCGGGGACGCATTGGGCGGAAAACCGGTGGTGGGCGCCACACCGCCGACGGCACCATCGTCGCCATGAGCACCGTGAACGCCTCCGGCCCCGCACCCTCGCGCACGCGTGCGCACACGTCCGGGGCCGCCGACGCCGTCCTGCTCCTCGCGCCCCGGATCAACGAGACCGGCCTCCAGCTGCGCACCGCCGCCGGCCGCCGCGGCCTGCGCGCGTTCACGGCGCCGTCCTGGCAGGCGCCGGAGGAACTGCTCCATGCGTCGGCACCCGTGCACGTGTACGGCGGGCCGCTGTTCGGCGACGCCGTCGGACGGGCGCTCGGGCTCGCGCTCCTGGAGCCGGCCGCCACCTGGCTAGGCGATCTGCCGCGCGAGCTGACCGGGCGCCGCGTGTCCTGCACGACGCTGGCCGAGGCGCGGAAGCTGCGCGCTCCCGCCTTCGTCAAGCCGCCGGCGGACAAGGTGTTCGCCGCGCGCGTCTACGAGGACGGCTCCGCGCTGCCCGGGCCCGGGGTGCTGGACGGGGACACGCCGGTGCAGGTGAGCGAGGTGGTGCGGTTCCGGCGCGAGTACCGGCTGTTCGTGCTCGACGGCACCGTCCGCGCCGCTTCCCGGTACGCCGTGGACGGGGAGCTGAGCGTCGCGCCGCTCGGCGCGGACGAGGGCGAGGTCCTCGCGTTCGCGGCCGATGTCCTCGCCGCCGACGCCCTCGCCACCGACGGGTCCGGCCTGCCCAGCGCCGCCGTGGTGGACGTCGGCCCGACGGACGGCGGTTGGGCCGTGGTCGAGGCCAACGCGGCCTGGGCCAGCGGCGGTTACGCCGCCGACCCGGACGGTGTCCTGGACGTCGTGCTGCGCGCCGCCGGACCGCTCGCCCGACTCCCCTCCACCGACCGCCCGTTCCTGCGCGACCTGCCCGAGATCGTCCGCTGATCCCGGCCCGTTCGCCCGCACACGTCCCAGGCTGCGGGCGAACGGCGAACGGCGGAAGACGGAAAGCGGAATGCGGAGGACGAAAGGCGGGTGCGGCGGCGTCCCGCCATGCGCCACGATGGCCGGCATGACCACAGATCAGCACCTCACCCACATCACCGAGCCGCCCGGCGTCGCCCCCGGCACCGGCTACACCCAGGTCGTCACCGGCACCGGCCGCCTGGTCCAGGTCTCCGGCCAGGTGGCCTTCGACGAGCACCGCAACCTCGTCGGCGTGGGCGACCCGAAGGCGCAGGCGCGCCAGGTGTTCGAGAACCTCCGCCGCTGCCTGGCCGCGGCCGGCGCCGGCTTCGACGACGTCGTCAAGTTCACCATCTTCGTGACCGACATCGGCTACCTGCCCGCCATCCGCGAGGCCCGCGACGAGCACGTGAACACCGCCAACCCGCCGGCCAGTTCCGCGGTGCAGGTCGCGGCGCTGTTCATGCCCGAGGTGCTGATCGAGATCGAGGCCTTCGCCCTCGTCCGGGAGTAGGCGCCACCAGGGCTCACCATGGAGCCCCTGGCCGGCCCCCCGGCCGCCATGCGGCCGGGGGGCCGGCGAGCGTCAGCCCGACGCCGGGCCGGGCCGCGCTCAGGCCCGTCACCCGGGTGAAGAACAGCACCGGGACCGCCGGCGCGAGGCCGTTGCCCGCGGTATCGACCAGGGCGATCGCGGCCAGCCGGCGGACCGTCCAGATCCAGGTGCAGCCGCCTCCGAACGGCCGCGGCAAGACGCCGCGACAAGACCACCTCCGCTACGGCCGAGAACGGTGCGGAAGGCTCCGCGGGCGTGGAGGTCATGCCCCGATCCCCCACCCGCCCACGGCGCCGTCCAACGCCCGTACCAGTAGTGGTTCAGACCTGTTGACGCATTGGTCCAGTCCTCCTACAGTGCCCATGCCCCTGCCCCCCACGGCGCGGGCACCGATCGCACACGGATCACCAGCACCGGTTCTGCTCCACCCTGTCCACCCCCCCACAGACGCAGGGAGAACCATGTCCGCTCGATCCCGGGCGTTACGACCGCGCGTGCGCCGCAGGCTGCTCGCGCTGCTCTCCGTCCTGCTCCTCCCCCTGGCCGCGCTCACCGCGCCGGCCGCCCCGGCCCAGGCCGCGGGCAAGCTCACCGCCACCTTCACCACCGCCGACAACGGCTCGTGGTGGCAGGGCACGTACGTCGTCCACAACGACGACGCGGCCGCCGTCACGGGCTGGACCCTGGAGTTCGACCTCCCGGCCGGCGTCACCATCGGCAACACCTACAACGGCACGGCCACCGTGAACGGCCAACACGTCACGGCCACCAACGCGTTCTACAACGCGACCGTCCCCGCGCACGGCAGCACGGAGCCGTACAGCTTCTGGTTCATCGGCAACGGTCCCGTCACCACGCCCCTCAACTGCCGTGTCAACGGCGACAAGTGCGACGGCAGCGCCGACGTCCCGCCGTCCGCGCCCGGTGCGCCGTCGGTCACCGAGTCGACGGCGCACACGCTCACGCTCGGCTGGCCGGCCGCGACTGCGGGGGACTTCCCGGTCGCGTCGTACGACGTGCTGAACGGTGCCACCGTCGTCGCCTCCAGCACCACCACCAGCGCCGTGGTCACCGGCCTCACCCCGGCCACCACGTACACGCTCACCGTCCGCGCCAAGGACACCCGCGGCAACACGAGCGGGCCGAGCGGGCCCGTCACGGCCCGCACCTTCGACCCGTCGACCGACCCCGACCCACCCACGGCACCGACCAACCTCCGTGCCACCGGCGTGAGTTCGTCCGACGTCACGCTCGCCTGGAGCGCCTCGACCGACAGCCTCCGCGTCGCCGCGTACGACGTCTACCAGGGCGGCACGCTCGCGGCGACGGTCGGCGGCAGCACGCTCACCGCCACCGTCGGCGGCCTTTCCCCGTCCACCGCCTACACGTTCACCGTCAAGGCCCGCAATCCCGCCGACGTCCCCTCGCCCGCGTCCACACCGCTCGGCGTCACCACCTCCGACCTGGTCGGCGCCGGGAAGTACGCCCGCGTCGGCTACTTCGTCCAGTGGGGCGTCTACGGCCGCCAGTACTTCGTCAAGAACCTCGACACCTCCGGCAGCGCCGCCAAGCTCGACGTCGTCAACTACGCCTTCGAGAACATCGATCCGACCAACCTGACCTGCCTCGCCGGCGTCACCAAGGGCACCACGTCCAACCCCCAGGACCCCGACCAGGGCACGGGCGCGGGCGACGCCGACGCCGACTATGCCCGCCCGATGAGCGCCGACCAGTCGGTGGACGGCGTCGCGGACGACGGGTGGGGCAAACTCCGCGGCAACTTCAACCAGTTGAAGAAGCTCAAGGCCAAGTACCCGAACCTGAAGGTGGTCGTCTCGCTCGGCGGCTGGACGTACTCCAAGTTCTTCTCGGACGTCGCCGCGAGCGACGCCTCCCGGCAGAAGTTCGTCCAGTCCTGCATCGACGTGTGGATCAAGGGCAACCTGCCCGCCTACAACGGCGCCGGCGGCCCCGGCACGGGGGCCGGGATCTTCGACGGCATCGACCTCGACTGGGAGTGGCCGGGCTCCGGTGACGGCCACGCCGGCAACCACTGGAGCGCGGGCGACAAGGCCGACCTGACGCTGCTGCTGGCCGAGTTCCGCAAGCAGCTCGACGCGCTGGGCGGCCCGCACCGGCTGCTCACCGCCTTCACCCCGGCCGACCCGGTGAAGATCGGCGCAGGCTGGGACCTCACGAAGATCTTCGGCTCCCTCGACATCGCCAACGTCCAGGGCTACGACTTCCACGGCTCCGGCAGCGACAACTCGTGGGAGCCCGACCGCACCGGCCACCAGGCCAACCTCGACGCCGACCCCAAGGACCCCTACCCGTTCCACTTCAGCGTGGACGCGGCCGTCCAGGCCTACCTCGGCGCCGGCGTCAACCCGCGCAAGCTCACCATCGGGTTCCCGTTCTACGGCCGCGGCTGGCAGGGCGTGGCCGACGGCGGCGCGTCCGGCGCCTGGCAGTCCGCGAAGGGAGCGGCGCCGGGCCAGTTCGCGGAGGAGGCCGGCACCCGCGGCTACGACAACCTCGTCACCAGCGTCCCCGGCCTGACCGTCCACCACGACCCGCAGGCCGTCGCGACCTACGGCTACACGGGCGCAGGCGGCCAGTGGTGGACGTTCGACGACGCCTGGTCGATCGCCCGGAAGACCGCCTACCTCAAGTCCGAGAACCTGCTGGGCGGCATGATCTGGGAGATGTCCGGCGACACTCCGACCGGCACCCTGATGTCCGCGCTCGGCACCGGCCTCCGGTAGCCGGACCGCCACCCCGCCGGGGCCGCGAGGGAACCCCCTCCCGGCCCCGGTAGTTCCATGTCCGACACGGGTCGGTACGGATCAGTGACGTTGACCGACCATCGGACCGAGGGCCGGGCCCGCGGGCGTCAACGCGAGGCCAGTGCCGACAGCCTGCGGGCCGCGCGGTACTGGCGCAGCACCTGGGCGAAGGTGGTGTGGCCCTGGGTCGTGCGGGCGAAGGCGCGCCAGGCGGCCGGCACCAGGCAGACCGCGGCGTGGAACAGGTACGGCCGGCGCTCGAAGGCCGCCAGCAACTGCTTGCCGGCCCGCATCTCCACGCCCAGGCCCGCCTTGATGGCGAACGCGTAGTTGAGCGCCTCGCGCCGCACTCCGGCGGCGTCGCCCGCCTCGGCGACCTTCACGGCCCACTCGCCGGCCAGCCGGCCCGAGCGCAGCGCGTACGAGATGCCCTCGCGGGTCCACGGCTCCAGCAGACCGGCCGCGTCGCCGGCGACCAGCACCCGGCCGCGCGAGAGCGGCGAGTCCTCGGCCCGGCAGCGGGTCAGGTGGCCGGACTCGACGCTCGGCGTGAAGCCGGACAGGCCCAGCCGCCGGACGTAGTCGGCGAGGTACTGCTTGGTCCCCTCCCCGTCGCCGCGCGCCGAGATGACACCGACGGTCAGGCTGCTCGACTCGGTCTTCGGGAAGACCCAGCCGTAACTGCCGGGCAGCGGGCCCCAGTCGAGGTGGATCCGGCCCGCCCAGTCGGCGGCGACCTGCGCCGGCACCGGGATCTCCGCCTCCAGGCCCAGGTCGATCTGGTCGAAGGTGACGCCCACGTGCCGCCCGATCCGGCTGGCGCTGCCGTCCGCGCCGACCACCGCGCGCGCCTCGAACCGGCGCCCGTCGGCGGCCGTGACCACCGCCGTGCGGTGCTCCCCGCCGCGCTGTTCGACGCCGGTGACGCTCACGCCGGTGACCAGCACCGCGCCCGCCTGCTTGGCCGCCTGCACCAGGCGCAGGTCGAACTCGTCGCGGTTGACCAGGCCGAACAGCATCCGCTTCGAGCGCTGCGTGCGGGCGAACCGCCCCCGGTAGGCGAAGGTGACGGCGTGCACGCGGTCCTGGAGCGGCAGCCGGAAGCCCGGCGGCAGGCTGTCCCGGGAGGGGCCGATGATCCCGCCGCCGCAGGTCTTGTAGCGGGGGTGCTCGGCCTTGTCGAGCAGCAGCACCCGGCGGCCCTGGACGGCGGCGGCGTGCGCCGCCGAGGCCCCGGCCGGTCCGGCGCCGACCACCACGACGTCCCAGACGTCGTCGACCGCGTCGACCGCGTCGAGCCCGTCGGATGCCTCGGATGCATCGGCCGAGGCACCGGACGCACCGGACTGCGGATCCGACGGACCGTCGGAAGGCCGGGCGAGTCTCTCGGGCGATCCGGGCGATCCGGGCGATCCGGGCGCCTGCGACGCCTCGGACGCCGTCGGCAGTTCGGACGCCTCGGCGTCGAGCGGGCTGCGGGAATCGGAGCTTCCGGAGTCAGTCACGTCGAGCAATCCTATGCGTCCGCACCGCTCCCTGCCGAGCCGCACCACACCGCCGCGCCCGCCCCGCTCCGACGCTCCGCCTATGATCGGCGGTACCCCAACCGCCCGTACCCGCCCGGACCATCCCTCGGGCGGCCCCGACCCCGGAGCAGCCCCGATGTCACAGCCCCTGGCCGACGCCGTCCGGTCCCTGATGGACCGCGCCCGCACCGACCTCGCCGAGCTGGTCGCCTTCCCGTCGGTCGCCGACCCACGCCAGTTCCCGGTCGAGGAGTGCGAGAAGGCCGCGCGCTGGACCGCCGAGGCGTTCGCCGCCGAGGGCCTGACCAACGTGCAGCTGCTCGACACCCCGGACGGCACGCAGTCCGTCTACGCCGAGCTCCCCGGCCCCGAGGGCGCGCCGACCGTCCTGCTGTACTCGCACTACGACGTCCAGCCCCCGCTCGACGAGGACGCCTGGCTGAGCCCGGCCTTCGAACTGACCGAGCGTGACGGCCGCTGGTACGGCCGCGGCGCGGCCGACTGCAAGGGCAACATCCTGATGCACCTGACCGCCCTGCGCGCCCTGCGCCAGGTGTACGGGGACGCCTACCCTGTCGGCCTGAAGATCATCGTCGAGGGCTCGGAGGAGCAGGGCACCGGCGGCCTCCAGCAGTACGCCGAGGCGCACCCCGAACTGCTCGCCGCCGACGTCATCGTCATCGGCGACACCGGCAACTTCGCCCCCGGACTGCCCACCGTCACGGCGTCGCTGCGCGGCATGACGGTCGTCGAGGTGTCCGTCACCACCCTCGCCGGGAACCTGCACTCCGGCGCCTTCGGCGGCGCCGCCCCGGACGCGCTGCAGTCCCTCGTCAAGGTCCTCGCCTCGCTGCACGACGACAACGGCGACGTCGCCGTCCGAGGGCTCGCCACCGGCCAGACCTGGGACGGCGTGCAGTACCCGGAGGAGCAGTTCCGCGCCGACGCCAAGGTGCTGGACGGCGTCGCCCTCACCGGCACCGGCACCGTCGCCGACCGGCTCTGGGCCCGCCCGTCCGTCACCGTCCTCGGCATCGACGCCCCGCCCGTGATCGGCGCGACCTCGTCCGTGCAGGCCGCCGCCAAGGCACTGGTGAGCCTGCGGGTGCCGCCGGGCACCGACCCGGCGGCCGCCCAGGACCTGCTGGTCGCCCACCTGGAGGCGCACGTGCCGCTCGGCGCGCGCCTGACCGTCGAGCGCCAGGGCACCGGCTCGGCGTTCAGCGCCGACACCACCGGCCCGGCCTACGAGGCGATGGGCAAGGCCATGGCCGAGGCCTTCGGCACCCCGATGGTCGTCTCCGGCGAGGGCGGCTCGATCCCGCTCTGCGACACGCTGCGCACGCTCTACCCGCAGGCCGAGATCGTGCTGATCGGCGTGGAGGAGCCGACCACCCAGATCCACGCGGTCAACGAGAGCGTGGACCCGAAGGAGCTGGAGCTGATGGCCCTCAGCGAGGCCCTGTTCCTGCGCCACTACGCCGAACTGCGCTCCGCCTGACGGAAGTCGTGCCGGCCCCCGCGGCGGGCACGCGCGGCCCGGCGGAGGCGCCGGCCGACGTGCCCGCAGACCCGCCGGCCGACGCGCCGGGCACCGCGCCCGCCGCCCGCCCGGCGGCCGCCCCCGGCCGTCGGCGCCTGGCCGCCACCACGGCCGCGACGGCCGCCGCGTAGCCGGCCGCACCCACCGTGAACCCGGCCCCGGCGCCGAAGCAGAACTCCGGGATCAGCCCGCGCCGCAGCGGGCTGATCCGATGCGCCACCCCGGCCGCCGTCGCCAGGCCCAGTGCCACGGCGGCGGCCCTCCGACCCCTCGGCGAGAGCACGACGGCGGGCCGCACCGGCTCTACTGCCCGCGCCGCGCGCACCGCCCAGCCGCCGACCGCCGCGAGCGCGAGCGCCGAACTCCCGTACTGCAGGGCCGAGTAGAGCGGCACCCCGGCCACCTCCCGGTCCAGTACCGGCAGCAGCCGCACCCCCAGGCGCCCCTCGTGGGTGAAGGCGTCCCACCCCACGTGCGTGGCCGCGCCGACCGCCGCCGACACCGCGAACCACCCCGCCCGCGCCGCCGTCTCAGGGCCGCGACCGCGCACCGCCGCCACCACGCCGCCGCGCGGGAGCGTCAACGCCTCCGCCGCGCCCGTCCACCGCTCGGGCAGCAGGGCCACCAGCGGCCCCCTCAGGAGCCCGTGCCAGCCCACCACCAGAGCGCCCGCGATCGCCACGTCCAGCGTGGGCACCGCCCACCACCGGTGCGTCAACCCTCCGTGCCCGTACACCCCGGGCAGCAGGGACTCGGCGAAGAACGGCACGTCGGGCGCCATCGACCCGGCGACCAGCGCCGACGCCACGAGCGGCCCGCGCTCCCCGGCGGCGCGCAGCAGGGGCAGGACGGCGGCGGGGTGGCTGAACGTGAACGGCATGCGCCCATCCTGCCCGCTCCCGCCCCGGCCCGCCGACCGCCCACGCCCGACCGTTACGAGCCCCTCCCCCAGCGCCCCGCCCGCCCAACCGACGCCGCCGGCCCCGCCTTGCCCCTCCTGCCCAACCGCCTGCCCCGCCAGCCCCGCCCGCCCCGCCCGCCCCGCCGACGCCGCCTACGCCGCGTCAGCCGCCCTGGCCAGCCCCGCGGCGACCCGCCGCCCCGCTTCCAGGTACCGCAGCTCCCCGCTGCGCCGGGCGTCCAGGGTGGCGGCCAGCCGCCGGTAGCGGCTCGGCGGCAGCAGGTCGGCGGCCTCGTCCAACGTGACGAAGCGGCAGTTGCGCAGTTCCTCCCGCTGGAGCAGGAGCCCCTGCCGGGCGGTGGCGTCCAGCAGCCCGCCGTCGTACATGAGCCGCAGACCGCCGCGGCGCGGCCCGGTCCGCGGCTCCCAGTCGACGGCGAGCAGCCGCAGGGCGGCCGGGTCGAGCCGTAGGCCGAGTTCCTCGGCGGTCTCGCGCAGGGCGGCGTCGGTGGGGGCCTCGCCGCGTTCGACGACACCGCCCGGGAAGTCCCAGTCGGGCTTGTAGACGGGGTCGACGAGGAGCACGCGGTCCTGCTCGTCGAAGAACAGGACGGCGGAGGCGACGGTGTCCTCGGTGGGGTCGGGCGTCTGCACGATCGGGCAGCGGGCGGCGCCGTCGCGGACGAGGTCGGCGATCCGCTCGGCGGTCTCGCGCGGCGTGAGCCGGCCCGTGTCGAGCGCGCGGGCGTCGCGCAGCAGCCAGCGCCGGGCGGCGCGGTAGCGCGGCAGGTGCTCCAGGCCCCAGCGGCGGACCCGGTCACTGGCCGCGGGGTCGCCCGGGCACGCGTCGCGCTGCTCGATGCGTTCCCGCAGGATCGTTTCTTCGGGATCCAGGACGACGTGGTGCACGGCGATGCCGTGCGAGGCCAGATCGCCGAAGATCTCGTCCCGGTAGTCCTCTCTGAGCAGGGTCATCGGGACCACCAGGGGGCCCGGCACCTCGCCGAGCAGCGCGGCCGCCACCTCGGGGACCAGCCGGCGCCAGGCCGGCAGGTCCTGGAAGTCCGACACCGCCGACAGCCGGTCGGCCGGGAGCAACCCCCGCAGCCCGGCCCCCACCAGCTCGGGGTCGAACAGCGTGCTCCCGGGAAGCAGTTCCACCAACTCGCGGCAGGCGCTGGTCTTGCCCGCCCCGAACGTGCCATTGACCCAGACGATCACAACGTCCCCCTGCCCCTCGACTTCCCTCGATGCCGTTCACACCGGGCGGCGCCCCCGTTGCCGAACCAGCGCCACCCGTGGTGGTACCCCCGCCGCGCGGCTCCCCATACCTCTTCGCGCCCTCCACTGCGCCACCCAGGACCGCCCCGTGACAGGGGCATGTGCCCAGGCCAGGAGCCCGTGCGGCGGACGGCGCCGACCGTTCGCGCAGGCCTCCGCGCGCGCTTCGCACGCCTACGGCCCGCCCCCGACGCACCCCATCGAGCCGGCTCGTACGCCCGTACAACGGCGCTCACTCAACAGCACACGCCCCACGCGCACCACCCCTGCGCACGACCGTACGCCCTCCGCGTCCCCACCCGCCCACCGGATCCCCTGCCCCTGCCGCCGACCCGCACCGCCATCCACTTGCACGGAGCCACCCGACCCCGTACAGAGGAACGATGAAGCTGCGCCCCGCCGGCCGAGTCATCGTCATCGGGTCGGTCAACATCGACCGGATCCTGAGCTGCCCCGTCCTCCCCGCCCCCGGCGAGACCGTGCTCGCCGCCGACGCCACCCAGGGGTTCGGCGGCAAGGGCGCGAACCAGGCCGTCGCCGCGGCCCGGATGGGCGTGGCCACCCACCTGGTCGCGAAGCTCGGGGCGGACGCCGACGGCCGCGCGGCGCTCGCCGACCTCCGGAGCGCCGGCGTCGAGACCGCCGCGCTGCTCACCGACGCCGCCGCGCCCACCGGGCAGGCGATCGTCATGGTGGACCCCGCCGGCGAGAACAGCATCGTCGTCGTCCCGGGCGCCAACGCCCGCCTGACGGCCGCCGAGGTCACCGCCGCGCTCGGCGCCGCCCGCCTCCTCCCCCGCGACGTGGTCCTGACCGGCGGCGAGGTCCCGGAGGAGTGCGTGCGCGCGACGGCCGCCGCGCTCCCGGCGGAGGGCACCCGCTGGGTGCACAACGCGGCCCCCGCCGGCACGCTCCCCGCCCCGGGCCCGACCGGCCGGCGACCGCTGGTCGTCGTGAACGCCGTCGAGGCCCGCCAGCTCACCGGCGCCGCCTCCGTCACCGGGGCGGCCGACGCGCTCGCCGGCCTCGCCGACGGCGCCGTGATCACCCTCGGCGGCGAGGGCGCCCTCGTCATCGACGGCGACGGCCGGGCGACGCCCCTGCCCGCCCCCGCCGTCACCGTGGTCGACACGACCGGCGCCGGCGACGTCTTCTGCGGCGCCCTGAGCGCCGAACTCGCCCGCGGCGCGGCCCTGCCCGAGGCGGCGGCCGTCGCCGTGGCCGCCGGGGCGTTCGCCGTCACCGCGCTGGGCGCCCGCGGCGCCCTACCCCGCCCGACGGACCTCTGACCCAACGCCTCGGGACCCGACCTCCGCACGCACAAAGGGCGTTCGGGTCCGAACCGACCCGAACGCCCTCCGCTCATACCGCTACGGACGCCCCATGTAGGCCGGGTAGTAGCCGCTGCTGATGCCCGAGATCCGGATGTTGGTCCCCGGCCGCGCGGCCTCGACGTACTGGTTGTTGCCCAGGTAGATCGCCACGTGCTGGATGCCCCGCCGCGTGCCGTCGGGCGACCAGAACAGCAGGTCCCCGCGCCGCAGCTGGCTCGCGCTGATCGGCGTGGTCGCCTCGTACTGGTCGTTGGCCACCCGCGGCAGGTCGATGCCGCCGCGCCGGAACGCCTGCTGCACCAGGCCGGAGCAGTCGTAACCGTCCGGTCCGTTGCCCGCGATCTCGAAGGGCTTGCCGAGCTGCGCGAGCGCGAACTGGATCGCCGTCTCGACGTTCCGGTCCGCCGCGGGCGGCGCCGCGCTGGAGGACGACGACGAGGACGAGCCCCCGCCCCCCGTGCGGTCGAGGTAGATGTCGTAGTGCGTGGTCCAGCGCCACTCGCCCTTGCTGTTCTTGAACCAGTACCGCGACCCGTCCCAGCCCTGCTTGATCCCGCCGTTGGACTTCGCGGCGGAGGACGAGGACGACGTCTTGGCGGTCGAGCCGCCACTGGTGCGCGCCTTGTAGACGCTGTAGTGCGTCGTCCAGCGCCACTCACCCTTGCTGTTCTTGAACCAGTACCGCGACCCGTCCCAGCCCGCGTGGGCCGGCGCCGGCTCGGCGGACGCGGAGGTCACGCCGGTGCCGAGGCCGATCACACCCGCGCCGGCGACGATCACGGCCACCATGCCTATCCCCCGGCGCACCCGCCCGGTCCGGGAGGAACGGGCCACGGCCCTGCGGTCGGGGGTGGGGGTGGTGGCGTGCTGCCCGGTCGACTCGTCGGCGACATCCGGTGCGCCGGTGTTGACGGTGGTCATCCTGCTGACTTCCTTCACTGCTGCGGAGACTCCTGCGGGAACTCCCGCGGAGACTGCTACGGAGACGCGGATCGGTCCGAGCCACCGAACCATCCCGAAAGGGACGGATCGGTTGATTCGGTACTGCCGCGTGTCACGTTAGGCACGCGTCCGCGCACGGCGCGCAGTGGAGTGCGCCAAAGGAAGGGTCACGAAGGGTGAGCACCGAACGGGGCATCAGGGTGAGCAGCCGTCACCGGCGCGGTTCCCGACGCCTCCTCATCACCGCTCGCCGGACTCCGCCAGCAGCTGCTTCTTGAGCACCTTTCCCATGGCGTTCCTTGGGAGTTCGGGCACCAGGACGACCCTGCGCGGGCGCTTGTGCACGGACAGCCGCTCGGCCACGAACGCCGTCAGCTGGTCCCCCGTCACCGGACCGTCCGCGATGACGTACGCGACGACGGCCTGCCCGAGGTCCTCGTCCGGCGCGCCGACCACCGCCGCGTCGGCGACGGCCGGGTGGTCGCGCAGCGCCGCCTCCACCTCGCCGGCGCCGATCCGGTAGCCGCCGCTCTTGATCAGGTCGACCGAGGCGCGGCCGACGATCCGGTGGAAGCCGTCCGGGCCGATCACCGCCACGTCGCCGGTGCGGAACCAGCCGTCCGCGGTCCACGCCTCGGCGTCGGCGTCCGGCCGATTGAGGTAGCCGGAGAAGAGGGTCGGGCCGGCGAGCTGCAACTCGCCCACGCTCTCCCCGTCGCACGGCACGGGCGCGCCGTCCTCGCCGACCAGCCGGGTGCGGACGCCGTCCAGCGGCAGGCCGACGCTGCCGGGTCGGCGCTCGCCGTCGGCCCGGGTGCTGACGGTGATCAGCGACTCCGTCATCCCGTAGCGCTCGATGGGCGCGTGGCCGGTCAGCTCCGCGAGCCGCTCGAACACCGGAACGGGCAGCGGCGCGCTGCCCGAGACCAGCAGCCGGGCGCCGGCCAGGGCCGACGCGGCCTCCGGCTCCGCCGCCAGCCGGGACCAGACGGTCGGCACGCCGAAGTACAGGCTGCCGCCCGCCGCCGCGTACCCGGCGGGGGTGGGCCGGCCGGTGTGGACGAGCCGGCTGCCGGTGCGCAGGGCGCCGAGCACGCCGAGCAGGAGACCGTGGACGTGGAAGAGCGGCAGGCCGTGGACGAGCGTGTCCCCGGCGGTCCACTGCCAGGCGGCGGCGAGCGCGTCCAGGTCTGCGGCGACGGCCTCGCGGCGGATCACCGCGCCCTTCGGCGCGCCCGTGGTGCCCGAGGTGTAGAGGACGAACCCGGTGGCGTCCCCGGCCGGCTCGGCGTACGTCGTCGCCGAACGCACCGCCGGATCGACCGGCAGCGCCTCCACGCCGCCCGCCCCTGCGCCTACCGTGGTGTCCGCCGTGATGTCCCCGACCGCGCTGTCCCCGATGGCGTGCGCCAGCAGCGCGGCACCCGAGTCGCGCAGGATGTGCTCGCGCTCCTTCGGTCCCGAGTCGGGCGGCAGCGGCACCACCGGCACGCCCGCCAGCAGGCCGCCGACCACGGCGGTGACGGTCTCGACGCTCGGCCGCGCCAGCACCGCGAGCGCGGGGGCACCGGCGACCCGGTCCGCCACGGCGGTCGCCGCGCCCAGCAGGTCCTCCCGCGAGAACGCGCGCCCGTCGATCCGCAGCGCGTCGGCGGAGTCCCCGAAGCCGCCCTGAAGTGCCGTCAGCAGTGCCATGCGTCCGTCCTCGCCTCTCCACAGGTGTCCCGCCGACTCTACGGGCCCGCCCCGAACGCCCGGGAACAGCAGCCCGGGAACGGCGGGGACGGCCCGGGTACGCCGGAGGGCGTGGCACCGGGTACCCGGTGCCACGCCCTCCGCGTCGGTGCGGGGCGGATCAGGCCTTGCGGGCCTTCACCTCGGCGGTGAGCTGCGGCAGGACGGCGAAGAGGTCGCCGACGACGCCGTAGTCGACCA
>NZ_JAQYXB010000532.1:0-284 GCF_036322405.1 Streptomyces sp. SP17BM10
ATCGCGGCCTCCCACGTCCTTCATCGGTTCCTAGTGCCAAGGCATCCACCGTGCGCCCTTAAAAACTTGGCCACAGATGCTCGCGTCCACTGTGCAGTTCTCAAACAACGACCAGTCACACACCCTCGGACACCCCCAACAGAGGCACCTCAAGTGAGGCCGGCAACCACTGAGACAACGTTTCCGTTCCCTCAGGACCCAACAACGTGCCCGACACAACCAGAACCCGAACTCCCTTCCACGCCGAAGCAGTACTAAGAGACGAACCCTCGCTGTGCCGAATA
>NZ_JAQYXB010000533.1:0-218 GCF_036322405.1 Streptomyces sp. SP17BM10
ATCGCGGCCTCCCACGTCCTTCATCGGTTCCTAGTGCCAAGGCATCCACCGTGCGCCCTTAAAAACTTGGCCACAGATGCTCGCGTCCACTGTGCAGTTCTCAAACAACGACCAGTCACACACCCTCGGACACCCCCAACAAGGGCACCTCAAGTGAGGCCGGCAACCACTGAGACAACGTTTCCGTTCCCTCAGGACCCAACAACGTGCCCGACACA
>NZ_JAQYXB010000534.1:0-318 GCF_036322405.1 Streptomyces sp. SP17BM10
CCGTCAGGGCGGTGGCTTCCGCCGTGATGACCGTCCGTCGGGTGGTTTCAACCGTGACGACCGCGGCGACCGTGGTGGTTTCCGTCGTGATGACCGTGGCGAGCGCCCCTCGGGCGGTGGCTTCCGTCGTGACGACCGCCCGTCGGGCGGTGGCTACGGCCGCGACCGTGACGACCGCCAGGGCGGCGGTTACCGCCGCGATGACCGTGGCGAGCGCCCCTCGGGCGGTGGCTTCCGCCGCGACGACCGCCCCTCCGGTGGTGGCTTCCGCCGTGACGACCGCCCCTCCGGTGGTGGCTTCCGCCGTGATGACCGTCC
>NZ_JAQYXB010000535.1:0-350 GCF_036322405.1 Streptomyces sp. SP17BM10
CGGCCGGGTGCTGGGGGTCGAGCGGGCCGGAGCCGGCTCCGGACTTCTGGACGGCGAGCCGGGCGACGAGCAGTTCCGCGGTGCGCGGGAGGGCGCCGGCGACGTAGCCCTCGGCCCGGGCGCCGCGCTGGAGGAGCAGGCGGGCCAGCCGGTTGGAGCGGGCGTCGAGTTCGGCGTCGCTGAGGCGCTCGTCGCCGCTGATCACGGCGGTGGCGTCCGGCGTCGCGGCCGCCTGGCGGGCGAAGCCCACGTGCAGCGGCTCCAGTTCCGGCGCCACCTCCGCCTCGCCGGCCCACGCGCCCAGGACCAGCGCCTCGTCCGCGCCGTCCGACACCCGCAGCCGCCCGACG
>NZ_JAQYXB010000536.1:0-208 GCF_036322405.1 Streptomyces sp. SP17BM10
AGCACGCCGCCAGCGTTCGTCCTGAGCCAGGATCAAACTCTCCGTGAATGCTTACCCGTCATCGGGCTCACACCCGCGTTGAGCGGCACGGCAACCACCGGAATAAGGTGATCCCGCGCACTGCGTCCTCGCTAGTGTTTATTTCAAAAGGAATCTCCAACCCCGATCAGACGATCGAGGCCGGGGATGTCAACATATCTGGCGTTGA
>NZ_JAQYXB010000537.1:0-303 GCF_036322405.1 Streptomyces sp. SP17BM10
GCCCCCCCCCCCCCCCGACGTGTTTCGGCTCCGTCGCGCACGGAGATCTACACTCGTATGGTAGCTGTTGCCGAAGGCCGGGTTCAGCAGGCCGATCACGTTGATGGAGTTGCCGCACAGGGTGATCGGCACGGGGCCCGGGACCTGGTTCTGGTTGCCGGACCCGACGTGCCCGGTCCCGCTCCCGCCGGGCTCCCCGCAGCGGGTCCAGACCCGGGCGGTCGGGCTGACGCCGGCCCCGGCGGTGGCGACCGCGCGGTCGGGACGGGCACCAGGATCGGGGCACCCGCCGGCGGCCCGACC
>NZ_JAQYXB010000538.1:0-24344 GCF_036322405.1 Streptomyces sp. SP17BM10
CACCCCCGCCACGTGCGCCGCCGCGACCTCACCGATCGAGTGCCCCACCACGAAGTCCGGCCGCAGACCCCACGACTCCACCAGCCGGAACAGCGCCACCTCCAGCGCGAACAGCGCCGGCTGCGCATACCCCGTGTCGTCGAGGAGCTGGCCGTCCTCCGCGAACAGGACGTCCCGGACGGGCCGTTCGTAGCCGAGGTCGAAGCGGGCGAGGACGGCGTCGAGTGCCTCCGCGTACACCGGGTACCGGTCGTACAGCTCGCGGCCCATGGCGGGGTACTGACTGCCCTGGCCGGTGAACAGGAAGGCCAGGCCGCCGCCGGCCGCCCGGCCGGTGACGAGGGCGGCGTCCGGCAGGCCGTCGCGCAGGGCGGCGAGGGCGCGCCGGAGCTCGGTCCGGTCGCCGGTGGTGACGGCGGCGCGGTGGTCGAGCGCGGCGCGGGTGGTGGCGAGGGAGAACGCCAGGTCGGCGAGCGGTAGTTCGGGCCGCTCGTCGAGCGCGGTCAGCAGCCGCCCGGCCTGGGCGCGCAAGGCCTCGTCGGTCCTGGCGGACAGCGTGAACGGCACGGTGCCGCCGTCCGTCGGCGCAGCGGCCCCAGACGGCGCCCCGGTGACGGCGGGCGCCTGCTCGAGGATGACGTGCGCGTTGGTGCCGCTCAGCCCGAAGGAGGAGACGGCGGCCCGGCGCGGACGCCCGGTCTCGGGCCAGTCGCGCGCCTCCGCGAGGAGCTCGATGGCACCCTCCGTCCAGTCGACGTGCGTGGACGGCCGGTCGATGTGCAGGCTGGCCGGGAGCACGCCGCTGCGCAGCGCGAGCACGGTCTTGATGACGCCGGCCACACCGGAGGCCATCTGGGTGTGGCCGATGTTGGACTTCACCGAGCCGAGGAGCAGCGGCCGTTCGCGGTCCTGGCCGTAGGTGGCGAGCAGCGCCTGCGCCTCGATCGGGTCGCCGAGCTTCGTGCCGGTGCCGTGGCCCTCGACCGCGTCGACCTCGCCCGGGGCGAGCCGGGCGCCGGCGAGCGCGGCGCGGATCACGCGCTGCTGCGCGGGCCCGTTGGGCGCGGTGAGGCCGTTGGAGGCGCCGTCCTGGTTGACGGCGGAGCCGCGCAGGACGGCGAGCACCGGGTGGCCGAGCCGCTCGGCGTCGGAGAGTCGCTCGACCAGGACGAGGCCGACGCCCTCGGCGAGGCTCATGCCGTCGGCGGCCTCCGCGTAGGCCTTGCAGCGGCCGTCGACGGCCATGGCGCGCTGACGGCTGAAGCCGACGAACGCGTTGGGCGTGGCCATCACGCTGACGCCACCGGCCAGGGCGAGCGAGCTCTCGCCGTTACGCAGCGACTGGCAGGCCAGGTGCAGCGCGACGAGCGAGGACGAGCACGCGGTGTCGAGCGTGACGGCCGGGCCCTCGAAGCCGAAGGTGTACGAGAGGCGCCCGGACAGGACGCTCGGGATGGTGCCGGTGACGAGGTGGCCCTCGGCGCCGTCCTGGGCGGATTCGCCGGGGCTGTAGTCCTGGTAGCTGGCGCCGATGAAGGTGCCGGTGAGGCTGCCGCGCAGGGCGGCCGGGTCGAGGCCGGCGCGCTCCATGGCCTCCCAGGCCGTCTCCAGGAGGAGACGCTGCTGCGGGTCCATGGCGAGGGCCTCGCGCGGGGAGATGCCGAAGAACGCGGCGTCGAAGTCGGCGACGCCCTGCAGGAAGCCGCCACGCACCGAGTAGGTGCGGCCGGGGGCGTCCGGGTCCGGGTCGTACAGGCCCTCGGTGTCCCAGCCGCGGTCGGCCGGGAACTCGGTGATGGCGTCTTCGCCGGAGGTGACGAGCCGCCACAGGTCCTCGGGCGAGGCGATTCCACCGGGGTAGCGGCAGCTCATGCCGATGATGGCGATCGGCTCGTCCGGCGCGGCGCCCGTCACCGCGGGGGCGGGGCCGCCACCGGCCGTGCCGGCGATCTTCTCGCGCAGGAAACGCACCAGGGCGAGCGGGTTCGGGTGGTCGAACACGAGGGTGCTGGGCAGCGTGAGCCCGGTCGCGGCGGCCAGGCGGTTGCGCAGGTCGACGGCGGTCAGCGAGTCGAAGCCGACGTCGCGGAAGGCCCGCTGCTCGGACAGCACGTCCGGGGAGGCGTGGCCGAGCGTGGTGGCCGCCTCGGCGCGGACCAGGTCCAGCAGGCGGCGCTCCTGTTCGGCGGCCGGCAGGGCGCGCAGCCGGGCGGTGAACTCGCCGTCCCCGGCCGGTCGTTCGGCGGCCTCGGTGAGGCGGCGCACCTCGGGCACGTCCTCGAACAGGTCGGTCGGGCGGCCGGAGGTGAAGACCGGGTGGTAGCGCTCCCAGTCGACGTCGGCGATCGCGAGCACGTGCTCGTCGGCGTCCAGGGCCTGGCGCAGCCCGTCCAGGGCGAGCGAGGGGTCCATGAACACCAGGCCGCTGCGCCGGATCTGGCCGGGGTCGACGCGGCCGAGCTTCAGGTCGTCGGCCCAGATGCCCCAGGAGATCGCGGTGGCCCGGCCGCCGCGGGCGCGGCGGTGCTCGGCGAGCGCGTTGAGGTAGGCGTTGCCGGCGACGTAGGCGGCGTGCCGGCCGCTGCCCCACATGCCGGCGGTGGAGGAGTACAGCACGAAGGCGTCGAGCTGGTCGTCGGGCAGGAGCTCGTCGAGGTGGCGGGCGCCGGCGGTCTTGGCGTGCAGGACCTTGGCGAAGGCCTCGTGGGTGGTCTCCTCGATCGACAGCAGCTCGATGACGGCGGCGGTGTGGATGACGGTGCGCACCTCGTGGCCAGCGGCGGCCAGGTCGGCGAGCATCGCCGCGACGGCGTCGCGGTCGGTGAGGTCGCAGGCGGCCATCTCGGCCGCGCAGCCCGCGGCGGCGAGTTCGGCGAGCAGTTCGGCGGCGCCCGGCGCGGTGGCGCCGCGCCGGCTGGTGAGCACGATCCGCTCGGCGCCCTCGGCGGCGAGGCGGCGGGCCAGGTGCGGGGCGAGGGTGCCGGTGCCGCCGGTGATGAGGACGGTGCCGCGCAGCGGCCTGGCCTCGCGGCGGGCGGCGGCCTCGGCGCGCACGATGCGGCGGGCGAAGGCGCCGGAGGGACGGATCGCCACCTGGTCCTCGGCGCGGGCCGCCAGCACGGCGGCCAGCCGCTCGCCGCCGCGCCGGTCGAGCGCGTCGGGCAGGTCGACGACGCCGCCGAAGCGCTGCGGGTGTTCCAGGGCGGCGGTCCAGCCGAGGCCGTGGACCTGCGCCTGCACCGGGTTGATCACCTTGTCGGTGCGCCCGGCGGCGACGGCGCCGCGGGTGAGGCACCACAGCGGCGCGTCGTGGCCGGCGTCACCGAGTGCCTGGATCAGGGCGAGGGTGAGCGCGACGCCCTCGGGCAGGGCGGGGTGGAGCTCGCTCGGCCGCTCGGCGGTGGCGAGCAGCGAGACGATGCCCGCGGGCGCGGTGGGTTCGAGACGTGCGGCGAGCCGCCGGCGGTCGGTGCAGGTGCCGTCCAGGACGAGCCGCTCGACGGTCGCGCCGTGCGCGGTGAGCGCCTCGGCGACGTCCTCGCCCTCTCCGTCATCGGCGGTGACGAGCAGCCAGGTGCCGTCCAGGCGGGCGGACGCGCTGGCCAGCGGCTTCCACGTCGCCCGGTAACGCCAGGACTCGACCGTCGAGCGCTCCCGGCGGCGGCGGTGCCAGTCGGACAGCGCGGGCAGCACGGGCGCGAGCGCGCCGCTGTCGATGCGCAGCCGGGCGGCCAGCGCCTCGACGTCGGCCTCCTCGACGGCGCTCCAGAACTCGCCGTCCTCCGGCTCCCCGCCGGGGCGCGGCGCGACGGCCCACAGGTGCTCGTGCTGGAAGGCGTAGGTGGGCAGCGGCACCCGCCGCCCGCCGGCGGTACGGGCGGACCAGTCGGCCCGGCCGCCGCGGACGAAGGCCTCGGCGAGCGAGGCGAGGAAGCGGTCGGCGCCGCCGTTGTCGCGGCGCAGGGTGCCGACGGCGGTGGCGCGGTCGCCGCGGTCCTCGGCGGTGGCCTCGATCGCCATGGTGAGCACGGCGTGCGGGCTGACCTCGACGAACAGGCCGTGGCCCTGCGCCATCAGCTCGCGCACGGCCGGGTCGAAGCGGACCGGGTTGCGCAGGTTGCGGTACCAGTAGCCGGCGTCCATGGTGGTGGTGTCGAGCCAGTCGCCGGTGACGGTGGAGAAGAACGGCACCTCGGCGGCGCGAGACCGCACGGCGGCGAGGTCGGTCAGCAGGTCGTCCCTGAGCAGTTCGACCTGGGCGGAGTGCGAGCCGTAGTCCACGCTGATCCGCCGGGCGCGCACGCCCTCGGCCTCGAACTCGGCCATCAGCTCGTCGAGTTCGCCGGCCGGACCGGCGACGACGACGGTCCGCGGCCCGTTCACGGCGGCGACGCAGAGCCCTCCGAAGCGCGGGCGCAGCCGCTCCTGCGCCTCTTCGGCGGACAGCGGCACGGAGACCATCCCGCCGGAGCCCGCCAGGACGCGGCCGATCAGCCGGCTGCGCAGGGCGGCCACCCGGGCGCCGTCCTCCAGGGAGAGCGCCCCGGCGACGACGGCGGCGGCGATCTCGCCCTGGGAGTGGCCCACCACGGCGTCCGGGTGGATGCCGTGGGCGCGCCAGACCTCGGCGAGGGCCACCATGACGGCGAAGGTCGCGGGTTGGACGACGTCGACGCGGTCGAGGGCGGGCGCGCCCTCGGCCTGGCGCAGCACGTCGAGCAGCGACCAGTCGACGTGCGCGGACAGGGCCGCCGCGCACTCGGCGATGCGCCCGGCGAACACCGGCGACTCGTCGAGCAGCTGGGCGCCCATGCCGGCCCACTGGGAGCCCTGGCCGGGGAAGACGAAGACGGTGCGGCCGCCGTCCTCGGCGAGGCCCTGGACGGCGTTGGGAGCGGAGGCGCCGGCGGCGAGTGCGGCGAGGCCCGAGCGCAGCTCGGCGGCGTCGGCGCCGAGCACGACGGCGCGGTGCTCGAGGAGGGCGCGGGTGGTGAGCAGGGTGTGGGCGACGTCGTGCGGGCGCAGGTCCGGCTCGGCGTCGAGGTGGTCGGCCAGGCGCGCGGCCTGGGCGCGCAGGGCGGCGGGGGTGCGGGCGGAGAGCACCCACGGCAGGACGCCGCCGGGGGCCTCGGCGGTGGCCGTCGGGGGCGCGGCCGGCGCCTCCTCCAGGACGACGTGCGCGTTGGTGCCGCTGATGCCGAAGGAGGACACCGCGCAGCGGCGGGTCCGCTCGCCGGCCGGCCACGGCGTGGCCTCGTTGAGCAGGGTGACGGTACCCGGCGTCCAGTCGATGTGCGAGGACGGCTCGTCGGCGTGCAAGGTGGCCGGGAGCACGCCGTGGCGCAGCGCCTGGACCATCTTGATCACGCCGGCGACGCCCGCCGCGGACTGGGTGTGGCCGATGTTGGACTTGACCGAGCCGAGCAGCAGGGGGCGCTGCGGGTCGCGGTCGCGCCCGTAGGCGGCCTGGAGGGCCTGGGCCTCGATCGGGTCGCCGAGGGCGGTGCCGGTACCGTGCGCCTCGATGGCGTCGACGTCGTCGGGGGTGAGGCCGGCGTTGTGCAGGGCCTGGCGGATGACGCGCTGCTGGGAGGGCCCGTTGGGCGCGGTGAGCCCGTTGGAGGCGCCGTCCTGGTTGATCGCGGAGCCGCGGATGACGGCGAGCACCTCGTGGCCGTTGCGCTCGGCGTCGGAGAGCCGCTCCAGGACGACGACGCCGACGCCCTCGGCGAGGGTCATGCCGTCGGCGGCCTCGGCGAAGGCCTTGCAGCGGCCGTCGGCGGCGAGGGCCCGCTGGCGGCTGAAGGCGATGAAGGCGTTCGGGTTGGTCATGACGGTGGCGCCCCCGGCGAGTGCGAGGGAGCTCTCGCCGCCGCGCAGCGACTGGCAGGCCAGGTGCAGCGCGACGAGCGAGGAGGAGCACGCGGTGTCGACGGTGACGGCCGGGCCCTCCAGGCCGAACAGGTAGGCCAGGCGCCCGGAGAGCACGCTCGGGCTGGTTCCGGTGACGGCGTGCCCGGCGGAGCTGTCGTCCATGCCGAGCCCGTACTCCTGGTACGTGGACCCGATGAAGGTGCCGGTGGCGCTGCCGTGGACGGAGGTCGGGTCGATGCCCGCGGATTCGAGGGCCTCCCAGGTGGTCTCCAGCAGCAGGCGCTGCTGCGGGTCCATGGCGAGGGCCTCGCGCGGGGAGATGCCGAAGAACGCGGCGTCGAACTCGCCGGCCTCGTGCAGGAACCCGCCCTGGGTGGAGTAGGTGCGCCCGGGGGTGTCCGGGTCGGGGTCGTGGAGGCCGGTGTCCCAGCCGCGGTTCTCCGGGAACTCGGAGATGGCGTCGGTGCCCTCGGCGACGAGCCGCCACAGCTGCTCGGGGCTGCCGGCGCCGCCGGGGAAGCGGCAGCCCATGCCGACGATGGCGATCGGCTCGTCGGGGTCGGCGGCGGCGACCGGGGGCGCCGTCACGTCCTGCGGGCCGTCGAGCAGTTCGCCGCGCAGGAACGCGGCGAGCGCGACCGGCGTCGGGTGGTCGAAGGCCATCGTGCTGGGCAGCGGCAGGCCGGTCAGCGCGGCGAGGCGCTTGCGCAGCTCGACGGCGGTCAGCGAGTCGAACCCGGCGTCGCGGAAGGCCCGCTTCTCGGGCACGCCGTCGACGGAGCCGTGGCCGAGGACGGCGGCGGCCTCGCGGCGCACCAGGTCGACGAGCAGGCGGTCGCGCTCGGCCTCGCCCAGGCCGCGCAGGCGGCGCACGAGGTCGGAGGAGGCCCCGGCGTCGGTCGCGGCGCCGCGGACGAGGGCGCGGACCTCGGGCAGCTCGTCGAACAGGACGCTCGGGCGGGCGGCGGTGAAGACCGGGGCGTAGCGCTCCCAGTCGACGTCGGCGACGGTCACGGCGACGTCCTCGTGGACGATCGCGCGGCGCAGCTCGGTCAGCGCGGTCTCCGGGGCGAGGAAGCGCAGGCCCTGGCGGCGCAGTCCGTCGGAGACGGCCTCGTGGGCGGCCATGCCGGCGCCGGCCCACGGACCCCAGGCGATCGAGGTGGCGGTCAGGCCGCGGGCGCGGCGGTTCTCGGCGAGGGCGTCGAGGTAGGCGTTGGCGGCGGCGTAGGCGCTCTGGCCGGCGCTGCCCCAGATGCCGGCGACGGAGGAGAACAGGACGAAGAAGTCCAGGTCGTGGTCGGCGAGGAGGGCGTCGAGGTGGGCGGCGCCCTGGAGCTTGGCGGCGGTGAGCGC
The DNA here is from genome assembly GCF_036322405.1 of Streptomyces sp. SP17BM10. NCBI lineage: Bacteria > Bacillati > Actinomycetota > Actinomycetes > Kitasatosporales > Streptomycetaceae > Streptomyces > Streptomyces sp. SP17BM10. The sequence goes on from NZ_JAQYXB010000538.1 coordinate 7,231, forward strand.
GGCCACCTCGGCGACCGGGGTGTCCGAGAGCGGGGTGGCCTGGCCGACGCCGGCGGCGTGCACGACGCCGGTCAGCGGGTGCTCGGCCGGGACGCCGGCGAGGACGGCGGCGAGCGCGTCACGGTCGGCGACGTCGCAGGCGACGACGGCCGCGGTGGCACCGTGCTCGGCGAGTTCGGCGACGAGTTCGGCGGCGCCGGGGGCGTCCGGGCCGCGGCGGCCGGTGAGCACGAGGTGCCGGGCGCCGCCGCGGGCCAGCCAGCGGGCGACCTCGGCGCCGAGCGCGCCGGTGCCGCCGGTGACGAGGACGGTGCCCTCGACGGTGAACTCCTCGGCGCGCGACAGCTCGTCGACGACGTGCCGCACCAGGCGGCGGCCGTAGGCGGCGCTGCCGCGCAGCGCGATCTGGTCCTCTCCCGCGCCCGCCCGTCGCCCGCCACCACCCTTCTTGGGAAGCGCTTCGCGCCGCACCTCCTGACTGCCGGCGAGGACGCCGACGAGGCCCTGCACGGTCGGCGCGTCCAGCACCGGCGGCAGGTCGACCAGCCCGCCCGGCGCCTGCGGGCGCTCCAGGGCGGCGACCCGGCCGAGGCCCCACGCGGCGGCCTGGACGGGGTTGGTGAGCGGGTCGGCGGGCCCGGTGGAGACCGCGCCGCGGGTGACGGTCCACAGCGGCGCGGCCGAGCGCAGGTCGCCGAGGGCCTGGGCGAGGACGACGCCGAGCGCGACGCCCTCCGGCAGGCCGGGCCCGGGGACGGGCCGGTCGGCCAGGGCGACGAGCGACAGGATGCCGCTCAGCTCGCCGTACTCCTCGATCCGGCGGGCGAGTTCGGCGCGGTCGCGGCCGTCCTCGTCGAGCGCCAGGCGCTCCAGGCGGGCGCCGTGGCCGCGCAGGGCGTCGAGGAGCTCGGTGTCGTCGACGGCGTCCGTGGTGACGACCAGCCAGGTGCCGTCCAGTACGGGCGCGGCCGCCGGGCGGACGGGCCGCCAGTGGACGCGGTAGCGGGCCGCGTCGAGCATGGCCTTCTCGTGCCGGGTGCGGCGCCAGTCGGCGAGGGCTGGCAGCAGGGCGTAGAGGCCGGCGTGCTGTTCGTCGCGCAGGCCGAGCAGGCCGGCGAGTTCGGCGGCGCTGCCGCGCTCGACGGCGCTCCACAGCGCGGAGTCGGCGGGGTCGGCGGGCGACGGGTGGGCGGCGTCGGGATCGGCCTCGGGCCAGTAGCGCTCGTGCTGGAACGCGTAGGTGGGCAGGCCCGTGCGGCGCGCGCCGGTCCCCGCGTACAGCGCGGCCCAGTCGAGGGCGTGGCCGCGCACGTGGAGCGCGGACAGGGCGAGGGCGGCGGTCCGCTCCTCGGGGCGGCCGGCGCGCAGCAGCGGGACGGCCGCCACGGCGGAGTCCTCTGCCAGGACCTCCTCGGCGAGCGCGGACAGCACCCCGTCCGGGCCGAGTTCGAGGAAGGTGGCGGCGCCGGCCGCGCGGGCGGCGCGGACGCCGTCGGCGAAGCGCACGGCCCGGCGGACGTGCTCGACCCAGTACTCGGGCGAGCACAGCTCGGCCTCGGTGGCGAGCTCGCCGGTGGTGTCGGAGACGATCGGGACGGCCGGCGCGCGGAACTCCAGCTCCGCGACGGTGCGCCGGAACTCCTCCAGCATCGGCTCCATCAGCGGCGAGTGGAAGGCGTGCGAGACCCGCAGCCGCTTGGTCCGGCGGCCCTCGGCCGCGAACTCCCCGGCGATGCGCAGGACTTCGTCCGCCAGGCCGGAAATCACCACGGCCCGCGGCCCGTTGACGGCCGCGACGGACACGCCGGGCACCAGGTGCGCCAGCACCTCGTCCTCGGTGGCCTCGACGGAGACCATCGCGCCGCCCTCGGGCAGCGCGTCCATGAGCCGGGCCCGGGCGGCCACGAGCGCGCAGGCGTCGGCGAGCGACAGCACCCCGGCGCAGTGCGCGGCGGCGATCTCGCCGACGGAGTGGCCGAGCAGCACGTCGGCGCGCACGCCGAGCGAGGCGACCAGGCGGAACAGGGCGACCTCGACGGCGAAGATCGCGGGCTGCGCCCAGCCGGTGCGGTTCAGCAGTTCCTCGTCGTCACCGTGGAGGACCTCGCGCAGCGGGCGCTCGAGCCGGGGCCCGAACTCGCGCAGCACCTCGTCCAGTGCCTGCGCGAACACCGGGAAGCGCTCCGCGAGTTCGCGCCCGGTGCCGAGGCGCTGGGCGCCCTGGCCGGCGAACAGCACGGCGAGCTTTCCGGCGCCGGTCTCGCCCGCGACCAGGCCGGCGGCGGACTCGCCCGCGGTGAGGGCGGCCAGGGCGGCGAGGAGCTCGTCGCGGTCGGCGCCGACGGCGACGGCGCGGTGGTCGAAGCCGGTTCGGGTGGTGGCCAGCGAGAGACCGAGGTCGGCCGGGCCCGCGTCCGGGTCCGCCGCGGCGAAGGCGCGCAGGCGGGCGGCCTGGTCGCGCAGCGCGGCCGGGCTGCGGCCGGCCAGCGGCCACAGCAGGACGGGCTCGGCGACGGCCGGGGCGGTCTCCCGCACGACGGCGGCGGGGGCCTGTTCGAGGATCACGTGGGCGTTGGTGCCGCTGAAGCCGAAGGAGGACACGCCGGCCCTGCGCGGGCGCCCCGTCTCCGGCCACCGCGCCTCCTCGGTCAGCAGCTCCACCGCGCCCTCGTCCCAGTCCACGTGGGAGGACGGCTCGGCCGCGTGCAGGGTGCGGGGCACGACGCCGTGCCGCATCGCCAGCACCATCTTGATCACGCCCGCGACGCCCGCGGCGGCCTGCGTGTGGCCGAGGTTGGACTTCACCGAGCCGAGCAGCAGCGGCAGTTCACGGTCCTGGCCGTAGGTGGCGAGCAGGGCCTGGGCCTCGATCGGGTCGCCCAGGGAGGTGCCGGTACCGTGCGCCTCGACGACGTCGACGTCGGCCGTCGCGAGCCCGGCGGTGGCCAGGGCCTGGCGGATGACGCGCTGCTGGGACGGCCCGTTGGGCGCGGTGAGCCCGTTGGAGGCGCCGTCCTGGTTGACGGCGGAGCCGCGCACGACCGCCAGCACCTCGTGCCCGTTGCGGCGCGCGTCGGACAGGCGCTCCAGCGCGATCACGCCGACACCCTCGGACCAGCCGACGCCGTCGGCCCGGTCGGAGAACGCCTTGCAGCGCCCGTCCGGGGCGAGGCCGCGTTGGCGGGAGAACTCGATCAGCGAGGTCGGGGTGGACATCACGGTGACACCGCCGGCCAGGGCGAGCGTGCACTCACCGGCGCGCAGGGCCTGCATCGCCCAGTGCATGGCGACGAGCGAGGACGAGCACGCGGTGTCGACGGTGACGGCCGGGCCCTCCAGGCCGAGCGTGTAGGAGACGCGGCCGGAGGCGATGCTGGGCGAGGTGCCGCTGCCCTGGTGGCCCTCGAAGCGCCCGCCCGCGAGCAGCGCGGAGTAGTCGTTGTACATCACGCCGGCGAACACGCCGGTGCCGCTGCCGCGCAGCGACACCGGGTCGATCCCGGCCCGCTCGACCGCCTCCCAGCACGCCTCCAGCAGCAGGCGCTGCTGGGCGTCGGTGGCCAGCGCCTCGCGCGGGCTCATCCCGAAGAAGCCCGGGTCGAAGTCGGCGGCCTCGTGCAGGAAGCCGCCGAAGCGGGTGTAGCTGGTGCCGAGGTGGTCCGGGTCGGGGTGGTAGAGCGACTCGACGTCCCAGCCGCGGTCGGTGGGCAGGCCGGAGATCGCGTCGGTGCCCTCGCGCACCAGGCGCCACAGGTCCTCGGGCGAGGCGACGCCGCCGGGGTAGCGGCAGCTCATGCCGACGATGACGATCGGGTCGTCGTCGGCCGCCGCCCGTACGGTGGCCGCGGCGGCGGGCGCCTGGGCGCCCGTCAGGCCGTCCAGGACGTGCCCGGCGAGGGCGGTGACGGTCGGGTAGTCGAAGACGACGGTCGCGGAGGTGCGCAGCCCGGTGGCCGCGCTCAGGCGGTTGCGCAGCTCGACGGCGGTGAGCGAGTCGAAGCCGAGGTCCTGGAACGGGCGGTTCGGGTCGACCTCGGCGGCGTCGGCGTGCCGCAGGACGGCCGCCACCTGGGCGCGGACCAGGTCGACGACGGCCTCGGTGCGGGCGCGCTCGTCGAGCCCGGCGAGCCGGCGGGTCAGGGCGCCGGACGCTTCGGTGGCGGTCACGGCGGCGCGCCGGGCGGGGGTGCGGATCAGGCCGCTCAGGAGCGGCGGCACCTCGCCCTTGGCGCGCAGCGCCGGGAGGTCGAGGCGGACGGGCAGCAGGACGGCCTCGGGGCGGGCGAGGGCGGCGTCGAACAGTGCGGTGCCGTCGGCCTCGGAGAGCGCCGGGGTGCCGAGCCGGGCGAGGCGCTCGAGGTCGGTGTCGGTGAGCCCGCCGGCCATGCCGCCGCTCGGGCCGCCGACGGGCGCCCAGGGGCCCCAGCCGAGCGAGAGCCCGGGTAGTCCGGCGGCGCGGCGGGTGCGCACGAGCGCGTCCGCGAAGGCGTTGCCGGCGGCGTAGTTGGCCTGGCCGGCCGCGCCGACGGTGCCGGAGAAGGACGAGAAGACGACGAACGCGGCGAGGTCGAGCCCGCGGGTGGCCTCGTGGAGGAGCCACAGGGCGTCGGCCTTGGGCCGCAGGACGGCGGCGAGCCGCCCGGGGGTGAGCTGCTCGACGACGCCGTCGTCGAGGACCCCGGCGGCGTGCACCACCGCGGTCAGCGGGTGCGCGGCGGGCACGCCCGCGACCAGGCGTTCGACGGCGGCGCAGTCGGTGAGGTCACACGCCTCGACGGCGACCTCGGCGCCCGCCTCGGTGAGCCGGGCGACCAGGTCGGCGGCGCCTTCGGCGGCGGCGCCGCGGCGGCTCGCGAGCACGAGGCGGCGGACGCCGTGCTCGGCCACCAGGTGCCGGGCGAGGACGGCGCCGAGGCCGCCGGTGCCGCCGGTGATGAGGACGGTCCCGTCCGGGTTCCACGCGGTGCCGGCGACCGGCCCGGACCGCTCGGTCGTCCGCGAGACACCGGGCTCACCCCGGCCGGGCTCCCGCCCGGGCAGCGGGGCCCCGGCGGCCTGGCCGGCCCCCTGGGGAGCCTGCGGGGCCTCCGCAGCGGCCACCGCGCCCGCGCGGGCCAGCCGGGCCGCGAGCACGGCGCCGTCGCGTACGGCGAGCTGCGGCTCGTCGCCGCCCAACGCGCGCTCGGGCAGCGGCCCACCGGCCGGGTCGAGGTCGATCAGGCCGAACCGGCCCGGGTGCTCGGCCTGCGCGGAGCGCACCAGGCCCCACACGGCGGCCGCGGCCGGATCGGTGACCTCGTCGTCCGCCGTGGTGGCGACCGCCCCGCGGGTGACGAAGACCAGCCGGCCGTGCACGTCCCCCGCGAGCCACTCCTGGACCCGGGTCAGTGCCAGGGCCGCCAGCGCGTGGGCCGAGCCGACCGGATCGGCCGGGTCGCCCGCGAGCGGCACGAGCACCACGTCAGCCGGGCCCTCACCCGCCGTCGCCGGCACGCCGAGGCCGAGCGGGTCCACGTCCGGGACGGCCACCGAGGCGAGCGCCTGCGCGCCGCCGCGCGGCCGGGACCAGCGCAGCTCGAACATCGCGTCCCGCACCGGCCCGGCGCCCGCGCCGGCCGACGCCGGGAGCGCCCGCAGCAGCAGCGAGCCGACCGAGACGACCGGGCCACCGGCCGCGTCGGCGACCTCGATCGCCACCGAGTCCTCCCCGGTCGCGGACAGCCGCACCCGCACCACCGACGCCCCCGCGGCGTGCAGGCTGACGTCCTGCCAGGAGAACGGCACCCCGCCGAGCCCGAGGAACGCCGTCGCGTGCAGCGCCGAGTCCAGCAGCGCCGGGTGGATCCCGAACGCGCCCGCCTCGCCGCTCGCGCCCTCGTCCAGCGCGACCTCGGCGAACACGTCCTCGCCGCGCCGCCAGGCCGCGCGCAGCCCGCGGAACGCCGGGCCGTAGCGGAAGCCCGCGCCGGCGAGGCGCTCGTCCAGGCCGTCCAGGTCCAGCGCCTCGGCGCCGGCCGGCGGCCACTGCGTGAACTCCCCTGCGGCAAGGTCGGGTTCGCCCGCCGCGAGGATGCCGTCGGCGTGCTGCGTCCACGGGGCGTCCTCGTCGCCCTCGGGCCGGGCGTAGACGCCGACGGTGCGCCGCCCGCTCGCGTCGGCCCGGCCGGCCCACACCTGCACCTGCACGCCGCCCTGCTCGGGCAGCGGCAGCGGCGCGGTGAGCGTCAGCTCCTCGACGCGCTCGCAGCCGACCTCGTCGCCCGCGCGCACGGCGAGTTCCAGGAAGGCCGTGCCGGGCAGCAGGACGGTGCCGTCGACGGCGTGGTCGGCCAGCCACGGGTGGGTGCGCAGCGAGAGCCGGCCGGTCAGCAGCAGGCCGTCGGTGTTGGCGAGCGAGACGGCGGCGGCGAGCAGCGGGTGGTTGGCCGAGCCGAGCCCGGCGGCGCGGACGTCCCCGGTGCGCGAGAGCGCGGTCTTCGGCCAGTAGCGCTTGTGCCGGAAGGCGTAGGTCGGCAGGTCGGCGCGGCCGGCGCCGGTGCCCTCGAAGTAGGCGTCCCAGCGCACCGGGACCCCGCGCACGTGCAGTCCGGCGAGGGCCTCGGTGAGCGCCTCGGTCTCGTCCCGGCCGGGGCGCAGCGCGGCGAGCGCCGTCACCGGCTCGTCGAGGGCGCCCTGGGCGAGCGCGGCGAGGGAGCCGTCGGGGCCGAGTTCGAGGAGGACGGTGGCGCCGTGGCCGCCGAGCCAGGCGGTGGCGTCGGCGAAGCGGACGGCCCGGCGGGCCTGCTCGGCCCAGTAGCCGGCGGAGGTGAGCTGCTCGACGGTGGCGAGCGTGCCGGTGAGCGTGGAGACGACCGGGATGGCGGGCGCCTGCGGGTCGAGCCCGGCGACGACGGCGCGGAACTCCTCGAGCATCGGGTCCATGAGCGGCGAGTGGAAGGCGTGCGAGACGCGCAGCCGCCGCACCTTGCGGCCGAGTTCGGCGAAGTGCGCGCCGACGGCCTCGGCCGCGGCGCTCTCACCGGCGACGACGACGGCCTGCGGGCCGTTGACGGCGGCCAGCGACACGCCGTCGCCGAGCAGCGGCAGGACCTCGTCCTCGCCCGCCTGCACCGCGATCATCGCGCCACCGGCCGGAAGGGCCTGCATGAGGCGGGCGCGGGCGGCGACCAGGGCGCACGCGTCGGCGAGGGTGAACACCCCGGCGACGTGCGCGGCGGCGATCTCGCCGACCGAGTGGCCGGCCAGGAAGTCCGGGCGCACGCCCCACGACTCCAGCAGCCGGTACAGCGCGACCTCGACGGCGAACAAAGCGGGCTGGGCGTGTCCGGTGCGGTTCAGCGCCTCCTCGTCGGCGCCCCAGATCACTTCGCGCAGGGCCGGGTCGAACTCGGCCAGCACCTCGTCCAGGGCGGCGGCGAACACCGGGAAGCGGGCGGCCAGTTCACGGCCCATGCCGAGGCGCTGCGAGCCCTGGCCGGCGAAGAGGAAGGCGAGCTTGCCGCGGCCCTGCGTCGTGCCGATCACGGCCCGGCCGTCGCCCTCGCCGTCCGCGAGCGCGGTGAGCACCGCGACGGCCTCGGCGCGGCCGGCCGCGGTGACGACGGCTCGGTGCTCCAGGGCGGCCCGGGTGGTGGCGAGGGCGTGGGCGAGGTCGGTGTCGGAGCCCTCGGCGTCCGCCGCCAGGAACGCGGCGAGCCGCTCGGCCTGGGCGCGCAGCGCCTCGGGGGTGCGGCCGGAGACCAGCCAGGGCAGCGTCCCGGCGTCGACGGTCTCCTCCGCGTGCGGCGCCTCCTCCGCCGCCGGGGCCTCCTCGATGATGGCGTGCGCGTTGGTGCCGCTGAGGCCGAAGGACGAGACGCCCGCCCGGCGCGGCTCGGCGCCCTGCGGCCACGGCGTCGCCTCGGTCAGCAGCCGGACGGCGCCGGACTCCCAGTCGACGTGCGTGGAGGGCTCGTCCACGTGCAGGGTGCGCGGCAGCAGCTCGTGCCGCAGCGCCAGCACCGTCTTGATCACCCCGGCCATGCCGGCGGCGGCCTGGGTGTGGCTCAGGTTCGACTTCACCGAGCCGAGCAGCAGCGGGCGCTGCGGGTCGCGCCCGCGCCCGTACGTGGCGAGCAGCGCCTGGGCCTCGACCGGGTCGCCGAGGACGGTGCCGGTGCCGTGTGCCTCGACCGCGTCGACCTGGTCGGCGGAGAGCCGCGCGTTGCGCAGCGCCTGCTCGATGACGCGCTGCTGGGACGGGCCGTTGGGCGCGGTGAGCCCGTTGGAGGCGCCGTCCTGGTTGACGGCGGTGCCGCGCACGACGGCCAGCACCCGGTGCCCGTTGCGCCGGGCCACCGACAGCCGCTCCAGGACGAGCACGCCGACGCCCTCGGCCCACCCGGTGCCGTCCGCGGAGTCGGCGAAGGAGCGGCAGCGGCCGTCCGAGGCCAGGCCGCCCTGGCGGGCGAACTCGACGAAGGTGGTGGGGGTCGACATGACGGTGACGCCCGCGGCGAGCGCCATGCCGCACTCCCCCGCGCGGAGCGACTGCGCGGCCAGGTGGAGCGCGACGAGCGAGGACGAGCACGCGGTGTCGACGGTGACGGCGGGGCCGACGGCGCCGAGGACGTAGGAGAGACGGCCCGAGATCACGCTGGTCGCGTTGCCCGTCAGCACGAAGCCCTGGACGTCGTCGTCCGGCCCGGTGCGGTAGTCCTGCGGCATCGCGCCGACGAACACACCGGTGCGGGTGCCGCGCACGCTGCTCGGGTCGATGCCCGCGCGCTCGATGGCCTCCCAGGACGCCTCCAGCAGCACGCGCTGCTGCGGGTCCATGGACAGCGCCTCCCGCGGCGAGATGCCGAAGAAGCCCGGGTCGAAGTCGGCGGCGCCCTGCAGGAACCCGCCCCGGACGTCGACCGGACCGTCCGCCGGGTCGAGCTCCCACCCGCGGTCCGCGGGCAGCCCGGTGATCCCGTCCTCGCCGGCGACCAGCATCGCCCAGAGGTCCTCGGGAGCCGCGACCCCGCCGGGGAAGCGGCAGCTCATCCCCACGATGGCGATCGGTTCCCGGGCGGCCGCCTCCAGCTCGTCCACCCGCTGCCGGGAGCGCTGGAGGTCCGCGCTGGCCCGCTTGAGGTAGTCCCGGAGCTTCTGTTCCTTGTCCATCATCGACGCAACCCATCCTGGAAGACCGGCGAACGGCAGGGATCCGCTTGAGGACGGCCCGCGTGCCCGGCACGCGCGGCGCTCGCATTCCCGCACTCCAGCGCCCAGTCTCGGCCGGGGCCGCGCCGAATTTCCCTAGGTTCTCTCGATCTTGCTCCAAGGGCCTTCGGACTCTAGGGAATTGCCGGGCCGTTCGGCTGGATCGTCAGTTGCGCGAGCCATGGGTGCGGCCCGACCGGGCGCGGCGCCCCGACGTCGACGAGGATCACCGCCATGCCCGAACCCATCCCGCACGGCGACGCACCGAGAGTGCCGCGGCCCTCCGCCGAGGGCGGCGCGGACCCGGCCGCGGCCGAGCTCAGCGCGCTCGACGAGCAGCTGATCGCCCAGCTGGTCCACCGCATCCGGCTGGCCCGCGGCCACCAACTCAGCCGCCGCGCCGCCGGATTGCCCACCACCAGCCTCGCGCAGGAGAACGCCATGCTGCGCCGCTACGCCGCCCACCTGGGCGACCAGGGCGCCGGGATCGCGCTGGCGATCCTGGAACTTTCCCGGCCGCCGAGCGGGCCGGCCCTCGAACAACGCTAGGGCGGTGGGGACTTCAAGGTCCCCACCGCCCTTTCACCGTTCCCCGGCCGGTGTCACCACCGGGCGCCGGCCAGCACCTCGCCGTAGTCGCGGGCGACGCGCGCCTGCTCCAGATCCGACTCCACCATCATCCGCATGAGCTCCGCGAAGTCGACCTTCGGCTCCCAGCCCAGCTTCTCCCGCGCGTTGCCTGCGTCGGCGCAGAGCGTCTCCACCTCGGCGGGCCGCACGAGCCCCGGGTCCACCACGACGTACTGCTCCCAGTCCAGCCCCACGCACTCGAAGGCGATCCGCGCCGCGTCCCGCACCGAGTGCATCCGCCCGGTGCCGATGACGTAGTCGCCCGGCTCGTCCTGCTGGAGCATCAGGTGCATCGCCCGCACGTAGTCCCCGGCGAAACCCCAGTCGCGCACGGCGTCGAGGTTGCCGAGCATCAGCCGGTCCTGCAGGCCGAGCTTGATCTGCGCGACGGCCAGGGAGATCTTGCGGGTCACGAACTCGGCCCCGCGGCGCGGCGACTCGTGGTTGAACAGGATCCCCGAGACGCCGTACATCCCGTAGGACTCCCGGTAGTTGCGGGTGATGTAGTGACCGTAGGTCTTCACCACGCCGTACGGGCTGCGCGGGTGGAAGATGGTCCGCTCGTTCTGCGGGGTCTCCGCCACCATGCCGAACATCTCGGAGCTGGAGGCCTGGTAGAACCGGATCCGCCCGGGACCGCCCGCGGTCGCGGCCGGCTTGTTGATCCCGCTCACCATCCGGATCGCCTCGAGCACCCGCAGCACGCCGGTGCCGTTGACCTCGGTGACGAGTTCCGGCTGGCGCCAGGACATCGGCACGAACGAGATCGCCCCGAGGTTGTAGACCTCGTCGGGCTGGATCGAGTCGACGGCGGAGACCAGGCTGCCCTGGTCCATGAGGTCCCCGTCGACGAACCGCAGGTCCGGGATCAGCCTGCTGACCCGGTCCTTCCGCGGATTCGCCTGTCCCCGGGTGAGGCCCCAGACCTCGTACCCCAGGGAGATGAGGTGTTCGGCCAGGTACGACCCGTCCTGTCCGGTCACCCCGGTGATCAGTGCACGCTTGGACATCCGTTCCCCTTCAGCCACTGCTCGCGGGCCGTTCTCGGCACAGCCAGCGAACCAGAGGCACGGCTAAGGAATTTGCGAGACTTCCGGCCGGATCACGGCGTCCGCGTGCGCCTGCTTCCCCAGTTCTTCCACCGCGCCCACCTCGCCGACGGTTCCCTCCGGTGTCGGGCCGCCCGCCCCGGCGCCGGCCGGGTATTCCTGCTACCGCCGCCCGATACACCGGACACCCGCCTCGCGGCCCCCGCCGCCGTCCTCGCCCGCACGTGAACGACGGCCGGCCCGGCCCGCCGTGCGGCGGGCCGGGCCGGCCCCGTCTCAGGACTCGGGCGCCGTCGTCCCATGGCTGCCGTAGGGGCGGGTGATGATCTCCATGCCGTGGCCGGCGGGATCCAGGAAGTACAGCCCCCGCCCGCCGTGGTGGTGGTTGATCTCGCCCGGCTGCTTCATGTGCGGGTCGGCGTAGTACGTGATCCCGGCTCGCCGGATCCGCTCGAACGCCGCGTCGAACTCGTCGTCGGAGACGAGGAAGGCGTAGTGCTGCATGGTGATCGACGCTTCGGGGATGCTCGCGAAGTCCAGCGTGACGCCGTTGCTCGTGGCGACGGGGACGAACGGGCCCCACTCGGTCCCGACTTCGAGGCCCAGGATCCCCGCCAGGAACTCGGCGGACTCCCGGTTGTCCCGGGCGTGGACGATGGTGTGGTTCAACTCGACCGACATGTGCGAATGCCTCCGTAAGGCACCTCGCGGACACCTCCATGCCTCACCCAGCCGGTGACCGACACGCGATGCCGCGTCCAGGACCCTATGCCACGCGGCGCCGATCGTCGAGCGCCCGGCCCGCCCGGGAGGGCGCGCGAACGTCCCCGGCGGGCCGGTGGCCGCGCCGGGGACGAGAGACGACGCCGGTGTCAGCAGCCGAAGTTGATCAGCCGGAACGTCGCGTAGTGGTCGCCGGTGTAGTAGTCCTCGTGGCTGCGCTTGCCCGTGACGATCCGCCGGGCGCCGCGCGTCGGCGCGCCCGGGGTCACCACGGTGTACTCGTGGTAGTAGCCGTACGACTGGCGCGGCAGCACGCCGCCGTTGTTCCGGAAGACGATCCCGTCCTGGCGGTACGGGAACGGCCCGTTGGAGGTGATGAGGTCGAGCGTCGTTCTGGCCTGCGGGGGCAGGGCGGAGACGCACACGTTGCCGCTCACGGCGGCGTTCGCCTCGGTGGCGACGACGACGGGGGCGAGGGCGGTCAGGGCGACGACGGCGGCGGAGGCAGCAGTCTTCCACGCGCGTAGAGTGCTGGTCATGCCAACGAGTGTGGCGAGCCCCCGGCCGTCACGGAAGCCCCGCGACAAGTCTTCACTTCCGGGTAACTCAGGCTATCCACGAGCGACTTGAGCACGTCAGACGCGCACCGCGAGCTCGGGCTGCTCGCCCTGCGGGTGGCCCCCGGGCAATCGGCGCCGCGACGAGACGGACAGGGGCCCTCGCACGGTCCCGGCGGCGCCCGAAGGCCCGTCCGGGCCGGCCAGTGTGCACATACCAGCCGACCCCGGCGCGGTGTCGAGAACCCGGCACCCCGGGGGATGGAAGCTCCAGGCCCCATGAACGCATGACACCAGGTGGATGCCCAAGCGGGACACCCCCAGGTTCAACGACCCGTCACACCCAGGGCAACGGTGGGTAAGCCGTACGCGGTGGCGTTCAGTCCGGACGGGCGACTGGTCGCGCTCGGCCGTGGCGGCCGCGCCCGGCAGAGGGAACACCGTCGGGGCGGCCTCGCGGACAGGGGACCCGGCGTCCTGACCCAGGCCGAGCAGGGCGGTGGCCGTGACCACTGACCGTCCGGCCGAAGCGCGGAGCGCCGCCGGTCGGCCCGCCTCGGCCCGCGCACCGGCCGCGATTCCGGCCACCCGCCCCGGGCGATCCGGGCATGGACAGCGAGCACCAGCGCGGGCAACGACGACTGGCCGACGGCGCCCCGGACGACCACGCGGCGAGCGGCGCCGGGGCCACCCAGCCGTCCAGGCCGTCGATGTCGCGCTCCGTCCAGCCGCGGTCCAGGCCCGCGCCCCGGTGGAGGGTGCGGTTGCCGTCATCGGCGCCTTCGGGATACCCGCAGCCGGGCCGAGCGAGCGACCGAGCGGACTCGGCTGACTGATCGACAACTGCCGCTCGCGGCGCGGCACGGCGGATAATGTCAGGCCCGGAGTGTCGCCGGGGAGAGGTCTGCAGCGAGGAGTCGGCCCGTGTCCGCCTACGGGATCATCACCCTCTACCGCATGGTGGAGGGGCTGGAAGGATCGATGTCCACCCTCAGGGTGCTGATCGACGGCGCGGTCGCGGGCAGGATCCGCGTCGGAACAAGCGTTGAATTCCTGGTCGCGCCCGGGACCCACCGGGTCCGACTCTCCTGGTGGTGCGGGATCGGCAGCGCCCCCCTGGTCCTGGACGTGCAGCCCGGCAGTTGCCACCACCTGCTGGCACAAAGCGCCGGCCTCCGGGATTCGCGCTTCCGTCTGAGCCGTTCGATCAGCCTCACCGTGCTCTCCTCGTCCGACATCTGCCAGCAGACGCAACCGACCCCGCGGGCCGAGGCCCCCGACGCGCCGCCGCCCGATAGGACTCCTTCGCCGCCGCGACGGCCCGCCGGGTGGTGCGATCGGTCCCGGTGAAGCCCATCGCGGCGATCTTCTTGTGAACAGCGTCGGCACCGACCCTGCCGCGGGACCGCTCGACCAGTTCCTCGACCTTCGGCAGGAAGTCGTCGGTCAGCTTCGACCGCACCGCCCGCTCGGTCGGGTCGACCCCCTGCCCGCGCAGCTGCACATACCGACGCACCGTGTGGTGGTCGCGGCCGGACGGCTCGGCCGCCTTCCGGTAACTCCCGGTGAGGTCACCTCCGCTGCAGCGCAGCAGTCCGATGGCGTCAGTGAGTCGGTTGAGTAACTGTCGAAGTGTGCACGAACACCGAGCCACGGTCGGGCCGGCCGCCGTCGCTTCCGCTGCGGTGGCCTTGGTCCTGCACGGTCTGCTCCTGCGGCCGAGGATGCTGACCTGGGGCGCGACGAGCGAGGAGGCTGCGCGGTCCTATCCCGGGGATGAGCTCATTCCCGGTGCTGACACCGGCTCGACCATGGCCACGACCCTGCCCGCGCCGCCGTCGAAGGTGTGGCCATGGCTGGTGCAGATGGGCTGCGACCGCGGCGGCTGGTACAGCTGGGACCGGCTGGACAACGGCGGACGGCCGAGTGTGGATCGCGTCGTCCCCGAGTGGCAGAGCCTGGCGGTGGGGCAACGGCTTACGTCGGTGTCCAGTGGTCGCGCCTGGTTCACCGTCGCGGTACTCGTGCCGGAACGGACCCTGGTGCTACGGGACGATACGAGGATACCGTCAGGCCGCCCGTTTGACCCGACCGAGGAACGCCCGCCGCGGGCGTTCGTCAGCTCGGCCTGGGGCTTCCACCTCGAACCCGCCGGCGCGAACAGTCGCCTGGTCGTCCGCACGCACGGCCGGAGCCGCCCGCGTGTGCTCACCGGACCGATCGACCTGCTGTTCTGGGAACCCGCCCACTTCGTCATGCAGACCCGCCAGTTCCACAACCTGCGCGCGCGGCTCCGACGGGCCGTGCCCGGACATCCTGAGAGGCCGTGATGAGCACCGACGCCACCCTCCGTCCCATCGGCGGCGCGCTGCTGCTGGACGGTGCGCTGCCCGAGTTCGGATTCTCCCGCCTCGCATACGTGGCCCTCGCCGCAGCACCCCCCGTGGCCTACGAGGCGGCGCGCGGGCTGGACCTGCTCACCCTCGACTCCCCACTCCTCAACGCGGCCATGTGGGCGCGAGGGCTGCCGGACCGACTGCGCGGCGGGCCTGCCCCAACCCCACCGTCGATGCGCGTGGCCGACCTGTTCGCCGGTGCCGGGAATGCGTGGGAAGACCAGCCCTGGGTGGCGCTGGGCGAGAGTCCGGGGCGTGAGCTCGTCTTCGGGGCGGTCGGCAAGCCGTGGCAGGCCTCGATCGAGTGGCGGCGGGTCGAACCGGAGGAGTTCGCGTCGTTCGACGAGGTCGGCTGGGCGAAGATGGCGGCCGCCTTCGTGGTCCATCCGTACGGCACCCGGCGGTCCCTGCTCACCTACGAGGCGCGTACCGCTTGCACCGACCCGGAATCCACCGCCCGCTTCGGCCGCTACTGGACGCTCGTCTCCGCAGGCGTCGGCGTCGTTCTGCGCGGGACGCTCCGAGCGATCCGGGCGGCGGCCGAACAGCGTGCCCGAGTTGCTCCGCCGGACATGCTGCCGGACCGGTGACGCTATTGCCCGGGCAGCACGGTGCCTCTGCCCGTTACCCCGCTTCGGCATGTGGCCGGGAGGACCCGAACCCTTGCAGATGGTTCCGTACGCCGTCGGCGAGGACCTCGAGGTCGGGACAGGCGTTCGCGTCGACGACAACGCCGATGTTGAACTGCTCGGCGTAGGACAGCGCGGCGATGGCGAGGGTGAGGTTCCCGGTGATCGGCACCACTGGGAAGATCTCGGTGATCCGCGCTCCGGCCAGGTGGAGCGGGACCGGGGGGCCGAAGATGTTCCCGACATAGAGGTTCGCCCAGCGCTGATGGCCGAGGCCGCGCATCATGGCCCGCTGAATGACGCGGTTGCGGCCGAGGATTCCTTCGGGCGGGCCGACGACGTAGTGCTTTTGTCGAGCGCTCGCGGCGGCTACCAGCCGCAGTCGGCGAACCGGATCGGGCTCACCGATCGGAAGCGGAACGAACATCATTCCGGACCGGTTGCCGCGTGCCCTGCCGGATCCCTCCTGGTGCAGGGAGACGGGCACAAAGGCCCGCAGGACCAAGCCCTCGACGCGCTCCCCGCGACTGAGCAGGAGGTCTCGAAGACCGCCGGCGGCGGCCGCCATCAGGACGTCGTTCAGCTTCACCTCGTGGCTGTGAGCGATCTGTTCGACGGCGTCGAGACGGCTGCGGACGAGCGCGAGCGTGCGGTGCGGGCCAACGGGGATGTTGAAGCTCGTCTGCGGCGCTCGCCCTTTGAAGTAGTTCTCGCGCACCGCGGGCCACTTGTCCCGGGCTTGGTGCAGCGTGGTGGCGGGTCGGCGGAGCTTCGACAGCGTGCCTTCCGTCGCTTGGACATGCCCACGGAGGTTGTCGTCGAACAGGTCGCGGCGGGAGGGCGCCGGCGCCGGGGTCCATGGCCGGTCGGGCACCGTCGGCGCATCGGCGCTCGGATCGAGGAACACGCCGAGCAGAGCCACGCCCGCCGCGCCGTCGGCGATCGTGTGGTGCACCTTGATGAACATGGCCACCCGGTCGCCGGTCAGGCCGGGCAGGAACCACATCTCCCACAGAGGCCGCGACCTGTCCAGAGGGAGCGCCCGCACGTGCTCGACAGCGTGAAGAAGACCAGCCTCATCCGGGGGAGCGGCGAAGGGGAGGACCCGGACGTGCTCGGAGAGATCGAAGGCCGGGGCGTCGACCCACAGCGGCCGGCCGAGCCCGCGCCGGGGTACGTAGAGGAGCTGACGGAAGCGAGGGACCCGAGACAGGCGGCTTCCCACCACCTCCCGCACTGCCTCGACCCGGAAGCGACCATCTGAATCGAGGAGCCTGGCGCCGTCGAGGATGGCGAGGGCACCGATGACCTCGGGCCAGCCGAAATCGTCCAACCACAGCAACATGAGATCCTGCGGGGCCAACCGTTCCATGACCGGGCCCCGGCCGGGCGCACCGATTGACGTGCCCATGATTCACCCCGCCCAGGACGAAGATCAGCACCATGCCTGTCGTACTTCAATTGTCCCGCAGGCCCGACTCGGTGAAGAGTTGCCGCCACCGTCGGCTTCCGGCCGCGAAGAGGGCTGCGAACAGGCATCGGATCTCGTTGCAGGTCAGCGGGCTGCGAGGCCACGCCCGCCGGCATGTCCCGGTACGCGCTCAGCCCGTGGCGCAGTCTGCCACCGTCTGCCTGGTCGAGCGCCTGCCCAGGAGGAGTCGGCGCCGTAGGCCTGGTTCCGCCCGGGCCGGTAACGTGCGGCCCTGCTCAGAGGCGGCGCATGACCGCCACGACCTTGCCCAGGATGGTCGCGTTGTCGCCGTTGATCGGCTCGTAGGCGGGATTGTGCGGCATCAGCCGGATCCGGCCGTCCTCGCGCTTGAGCCGCTTGACGGTGGCCTCGCCGTCGATCATCGCGGCCACGATGTCGCCGTTCTCGGCGACCGGCTGGCGGCGCACGGTGACCCAGTCGCCGTCGCAGATGGCGGCCTCGATCATCGA